>NZ_QPFC01001363.1:0-4535 GCF_003427465.1 Nocardiopsis sp. TNDT3
GAACCACCGGTAGGTGGTTCCGGATTCTCCTGCCTTCAGGCAGGAGAGGAAGTCAAGGTTCCGTTCTCGGTGTCGTCGTGGGGGCGGAGCAGGCGGGCGGGCCGCCTCGGCAGCGGGACTGCCCGGGAACGCCTGTGTCACCGGGTCGTCGTCGGTGCCCCGGCGGGTGCCGTCGGTGTCCCTCACCGCTGGCGATCCCGGAACCGGTAGGTGGCGCGCAGGTGCCGGGTGATGTCCTTCCTGGCGGCCTCGCGGTCGGCGCGCAGCCTCGCGTCGGTGCGGGAGGCGGCGTAGGCGTTCTCCCGGAGCAGCTGGTGGTAGCTGTCCAACCTGCGGCGGGGGATCTCTCCCCCCTCGACGGCGGCCAGCACCGCGCAGCCCGGTTCGCTCGTGTGGGAGCAGTCGGTGAACCGGCACTCCTGTGCGAGGTGCTCGATCTCGGCGAAGGTCTGTTCCAGGCCGCCCCGGGAGTCGTGCAGGCCGATCGCCCGCAGGCCGGGGGTGTCCAGCAGCACGCCTCCGCCGGGCAGCGGGAGCAGCTCCCGCCGGGAAGTGGTGTGCCGTCCCCTGCCGTCCGCCTCCCGGACGGCGCCGGTGGCCAGCAGGTCCTGGCCCAGCAGCCGGTTGCCCAGGGTGGACTTGCCCGCCCCGGAGGGGCCGAGCAGCACGACGGTGCCGTTGAGGGCGGCGGCCAGGACGTCCAGGCCCTGCCCCGTCTCGGCACTGGTGACCAGCACGTCCACACCGGCGGCCACCTGTGACACCTGTTCCTGCGCCGAGGGCAGGTCCGCGCACGCGTCGGCCTTGGTCAGGACCACGACCGGCTGGGCGCCGCTCTCCCACGCCAGGGCGAGCATGCGTTCGGTGCGGCCGTGCTTGAGCGGTGCGGCCAGGGAGACCGTCACCACGACGGTGTCGACGTTGGCGGCCAGGAGCTGGCCGTGCGAGGTCCGTGAGGCCGAGGCGCGCACCAGGGTGGTGCGTCGCTCCAGGACCTCGTGCAGGAGCGGTGCGGCGCCGGTGAGGGGGCGCAGCGCCGCCCAGTCGCCGGTGCACGGCGCCGTCAGCGGATCGCTCCGGTCCGCGGCGCCGGGGACGTCCGCGCGGACGGTTCCGGTGTCGGTGACAACTTCGCACGAGCCGCGGTCCGCCCGGACGACGCGGGCCGGGATCAGCCCGTCGGCGCGACGGGGGGTGAAGGCGCGTTCGCGCGCCCGGTCCCAGCCGTAGTCCGTCAGGGAGTACGGCTGAGCATGACGCGAAAGGGATTGAGACAACGTAGAGACCCTAGAAAAGGGGCCCCGATGAGCACGGAGCACTGCCTCCTGTGAGCCGTCAGGGCTCGGACAGGGGGGTCAGCGTCAGGTCAGACCGGGGCCCGGGACGTGAGGATGGTCCGACGGGCGCCGCGCAGGGCAGCGGCCTTCACCGCAGACATCAACTCACCTCCCACTTCTGGTCCCGCAGCCGACCGGGTTGTCTCTGCGCCGACGATGGTAGCACGGAGGCGGGAAGCCCTCGGCCCCGTCGACGAGGCGGTGGGGTTCGGGCGCTTCGGTCAGACCGGTGAGCATGCCGGTCAGCGGCCCGCCGATCCCCTCCCGGACGGCCATGCGCCGTCCGGCGGGCCGGTCGGCCCGGGTCCGGGGCAGCGGCAGGAGACGGCGGGGAAGCCCGACGCCCGTGCGCACGACGGGGCCGCCCTCGTTCCACGCGGTCAGCTCGAACGGGCGGGAGGTGTCGATGACGAGACCATCCCGTCGGCCGGGCCTTGGACGAGCGGTGCCACGGGGTCAGCCCAGCGGCAGCACCACGGTGAAGACGCAGCCCCCTCCCGGCGGCGACTCGACGGTGACGTAGCCGTCGTGGGCGGCCACGAAGGCCGCGCTGATGGCCAGGCCCAGCCCCGCCCCGGCCCGCTCGCGGGGCCCGTCCGCCCGGTAGAACCGGTCGAACACCCGGGGCAGCTCCCCGGCGGGGATGCCGGGCCCCTCGTCGCGTACCGCTATGACCGCCACCTCCGCCACCCCCGGCGGTAGCGCGCCCGCGCGGGCCGGTCCCGGAGGCGGCGGATCCTGGGTCCGGCTCACCGACACCCGCACCGGCGTGCCCTCGGGCGTGTGGGTCAGGGCGTTGCCGACGAGGTTCTCCAGCACCTGGCGGATCCGGTCGCCGTCGCCCACCGCCCGCACGGGTCCCTCGGCCTCCAGCGCCACGGGCGTGCGCGGGGCCCGGGCCCGGGCGCTGAGCACCACCCGCTCCGCGATGGCGACCAGTTCCATGTCGGAGTGCTCCAGCCGCGGCGCCTCGTCCAGGCGTGAGAGCGTCAGCAGGTCGTCCACCATGCCCCCCATCCGCCCGGCCTCGTCCTCGATCCGCGACATCCACCGGTCCGCCCGGGCGTCCTCGGCGACCAGCCCCCGACCCCTGCCCTGCCGGTACAGCTCGGCGAACCCCCGGATCGAGGACAGCGGCGTGCGCAGCTCGTGGGAGGCGTCCGCGACGAAGCGCCGCGTCGTCTCGACCGCGCGGTCCCGCTCGCCCAGGGCCCGGGTCAGCTCACCGAGCATCGTGTTGAGGGAGGCGCCCAGCCGACCCGTCTCGGTGGCCGGGTCCTGGGGCGGGATCCGCCGGTCCAGGTCGCCCCCGGCGATGGCCCGCGCCGTGGACTCGATCTCCCGCAGCGGCCGCAGCTGGAACCGCACGATCGCCGCGGTACCGAACCCCACGGCCGCCAGCACCACCAGCCCCGTCACGGCCTCGATGAGCACGAGCCGGTCGAGCGTGCCCTCGATCCCGTCCAGGGACTGGGCGGTCATGAAGACGCCGCCGTCATCCCGGGCCGTGGTCAGCACCCGCCAGTCGCCCTCGCCCCCGGTTCCGGGCAGCGTGAACGGCTCCCCGGACCGCGCCCGCAACTCCTCGGCCGGTACCGCCGACACGTCCGGCAGGCCGTCGTCGGAGCCGGTCTGCCCCACGCTGTCCACCACGTCGCCGTCGGCGCCGATCACCAGCGTGCGCAGGTCGGTGGGCAGCGGAGGCGGCTGCGCCCCGACGGGCGGCTCCACCCGCTCGGCCGCGTGCCGGGGCGCGGGCAGGGTCCGCAGCCGGTGGTCGACCTCCTCGGTCAGCGAACGCTGGAGCAGCAGGGTGGCGACCGCGCCGAAGGCGACCAGGCACACGGCGGTCAGGCACAGCACCGCCAGGGGGATCCGGCCGCCCAGGCCCCGTGGCCGGTGGAGCCCACGGCGGCCGCTCACCCGTTCCCCCCGGCCGCCAGGCGCAGGCTGTAGCCCACGCCCCGCACGGTGTGGATCAGGGCGGGGCGGCCCGCGTCGACCTTGCGGCGCAGGTAGCTGACGTAGGTCTCCACGACGCGGATGTCGTCGCTCTCCCCGCCCCACACCCGGTCCAGGATCTGCGCCTTGCTGACGACCTTGCCCGCGTTGAGCAGGAGGTAGCGCAGGAGCGCGAACTCGGTGGGCGAGAGCCGCACAGGCGCGCCCGCGCGGCGCACCTGGTGCCCCTCCTCGTCCAGTTCCAGGTCGGCGTAGCGCAGGGGCTCGGCGCCCTCGGAACCGCGGCGGCCCGATCTGCGCAGGATCGCGTTCAGCCGCAGCACGACCTCCTCCAGGCTGAAGGGCTTGGTGACGTAGTCGTCGGCGCCGGCCCGCAGGCCCGCCACCCGGTCCTGGACCGTGTCGCGCGCGGTCAGGAACAGCACCGGCAGGCCTGGCACGACCCCGCGCAGGTCACCGGCCAGGTCCAGGCCGCTGCGGCCGGGCAGGGTCACGTCCAGGACGGCGATGTCGGGGGTGAACCCGTCCAGCGCGGCCAGGGCGGCCTCCGCGTCGGGCGCGCCGCGCGTGGCGAAGCCGCTCAGCTCCAGGGAGGCGGTGAGCAGTTCGAGGATGTTGGGCTCGTCCTCGACGATGAGGGCCCGGGCCGACGGAGCGGCGGTGCCGGAGGGCGCGTGGGGCATGCGGGAGTCCTGAAGGTTCGTGGTGCGTACGAACACGAAAGGTTACGGGCCGCGGGCAAGAGTTCGGTGAGAACCCTCCGGCATCAGGGGACACCGCCGTGTCGGTCTCCGGGAACGGTTGACGCACGGCGACGCGCGGTATACCGCTGGTAGGCGTTCGGGACCGGGAGGGTTGGTCGTATGGGTGGTGTCCACGGGTTTTCCGCAGGTCGGGTCCGCGCAACCCGGCCGGGGGATGCGCCTGAGTCCACGGCCGGACCCGCGCCGCACGCACTCACCCGGACCCGCCGACCCCGGGCGGGCGCCGCGTGATCGTCGTCGGCCTGTCCTCGGGGACCTCGGCCGACGGCATCGACGTCGCCGCCGCCCGCTTCGCCCTGGACGGGGACCTCGTCCTCCTGACCCCGCTGGGGCACCGCACCGAGCCCTACCCGGGCGACCTGCGGGAGGAGATCCGCGCCGCGCTCCCCCCGGCCCGCACGACCATGGAGGCCGTCTGCCGGCTCGACACCCGCATCGGCCGGGCGTTCGCCGACGCGGCGCTGCGCGCGGT
>NZ_QPFC01001364.1:0-1660 GCF_003427465.1 Nocardiopsis sp. TNDT3
CGCGAGCGGCCCGGCCTCCGACGCCCCGCCCTCCCCTTCCAGCGCGGTGCGGCGGGTGCGGGTGCGCCTCAGGTACCGGGACGCCGACACCGCGCTCATCTACGTGGACGGCGTCGAGCTGGGAACCCTGTGGCGCGGCGGCGGATACGGGTGGGAGCTGCTGGTGGAAGGCTCCGAGCCGGACCTCTTCGTGCCCCTGGAGTCCGCCTTCGACCGGACCGACCTCGGCCAGGCCCTGCCCGAGCTGCTGGCCGAGCACTTCGGCGAGCCGGTCACCGTGTTCTCGGTCATCACCGAACAGGCCCACCGGCCGTGACGACCGCTCCGCCTAGGAGCAGTTGGCGCAGGTCCCGAAGACCTCCACGGTGTGCGTCACACCGGTGAAGCCGTACCGGGCGCCCATCTCGGCGGCCCACTTCTCCACCGTGGGCCCCTCGATCTCCACCGCGGTCGCGCACACCCGGCACACGATGTGGTGGTGGTGGCTCTCGGTGCCGCACGCCCGGTAGACGGCCTCGCCCTCGTCGGTGCGCAGCACGTCCACCTCACCGGAGTCGCTCAGCGCCTGGAGCGCCCGGTAGACGGTGGTCAGGCCGATCTTGGAACCGTCGGCGCGCAGGTCCGCGTACAGGTCCTGGGCGCTGCGGAAACCGTCGGAACCGGTCAGCGCCTGGCGGACCGCCTCGCGTCGTGTACTCATGGTCTCACCTTCCCCCGCTCAGTCTGGGGCATCGTACCGGTCGAACTCCCACCGGCGGGATCGAAGACCGCCGCGGAGCGGCGCCCCGAGGTGCGGCGCAGCACGCCGCCGACCGCCACGGCCACGCCGAAGACGGCCAGGGCCAGCAGCACGATCGTCGCGCCGGGGGAGAGTTCGGCGTAGAAGGACGTGGTCAGGCCGCCCACCGAGGACAGCAGTCCGATCAGCACGGCCAGGAGCATCGTCACCCGGAAGCTCTTGGTGAGCTGCTGTGCGGCGGCGACCGGGACGATCATCAGCGCGCTCACCATGAGCACGCCCACGACGCGCATCGCGATCACCACCGTCAGCGCGGCGGTCACGGCCAGCAGCACGCTCAGGAAGCGCACCGGCAGCCCGTGGGCCCGCGCCACCTCCTCGTCCTGGCACAGCACGAACAGCTCGCGGCCGAACACCGCCACCACCGCGATCACCCCGGCGGCGAGCACGCCCACCACCCACAGGTCGGACTCCTCCACCGTGCTCACCGAGCCGAACAGGTAGGAGACCAGCGTGGCGTTGCTCGCCCCGGGCGTGAGCCCGATGAGCAGCACGCCACCGGCGATGCCGCCGTAGAACAGCAGCGCCAGGGCCACGTCCCCGCTGGTGCGGGCGCGTACCCGCACCAACTCGATGAGGACGGCGCCCAGCGTGGCCACCACGGCCGCGGTGAGCACCGGAGAGGTGCTGGTGAGCAGGCCCAGCGCCACCCCGGTCAGGGCGACGTGGCCGATCCCGTCGCCCAGCAGGGCCAGACGCCGCTGGACGAGGTAGGTGCCGATGATCGGGGTGACCAGGCCGACGAGCACCGCCGCGACCAGCGCGCGCCGCATGAACTCGTAGTGGAGCAGCTCAGTCACGGCCGGGTACCTCGAGTCGGATCATCTCCGCGGCCGTGGTGCCCGCGGAGTCGGGAGCGTT
>NZ_QPFC01001365.1:0-1029 GCF_003427465.1 Nocardiopsis sp. TNDT3
GCCGTGTCCGCTACGGCAGCGGACACGGCGTTCCCGCCGGGGTCACGCCCTGTCGGGCGCCCCCTTCTGCTCACGGATCCTCTCCGCCACGAACCCGGCCAGGTCCTCGAAGCTGCTGCCGGTGAACTCCGACATGTCCTCCAGGAGGGACACGTTGTAGACGTCCTCCAGGGCCAGCACGAGCTGCACGATCGAGAACGAGTCCAGGTCGCTCGTCTGCGAGGGCTCGGGGAGGTCGAACTGGGGCTCGTTCGACGTGAACATCAGGACGGTCATCGCCTGGACCTTGATCTGGGACAGGATCTCGCTCTGGTCTACTGCGGCCATCGTTGCCGAACCTCTTCTCTGGTGTGGTGGGGTGGCGTCCTCAGCCCGCGTCGGGCCCCTGGGAGAGGCGCTGGACGAACTTGGCGCCGTAGCGTTCCCAGCGCTCGCGCTGGATGACGAAGTGGGAGGCGGACTCCAGGCCCGGGGGCCGCCGCGGGGGCTCCGACTCGGTCACCATGGTCGGATGGTCGCGCAGGCCGTTCGCCCGCTCGCCGACGGACCAGAAGCGGACCTCGTCCACCGGCCACGCGCGGAAGGCGCGGTCCACGGTCAGCACCGTGGCCTCCAACGCGATGCCGACGGCGTTGGCCCCCTCGTCCACGACCACGTCCACCTGGACCCACCGCTCCTCCCGGTCCAGGCGCGAGAGCGAACAGAACCCCAGGACGGCGCCGGTGGAGGGGGCGACGGCGAGGAACTGCTCCGCCGCGTCCTCGGCGTCGCGGGGGAGCGGCCTGACGAGGTCGTCCATTCCCGGGAATTCGGGGACGCCCCTCTCCGCCAATGCGCTGACGGCGGCGGCCGCGCCCAGGTTCTCAACCGGTCGGAGCCTGACTCTGCGTGTTTCCACGGTATTTTCTGGCACGCTCTCCTGCCTCAACTTTTTGTCGGTTCGCAGCCGTTCCGTTCCTGCCGTGTGCCGGAAGGGGGAGGATTCCCGAAAACGGGGACGGAGGGAATGGGGGCGTATCGGGGGTTCCC
>NZ_QPFC01001366.1:0-2459 GCF_003427465.1 Nocardiopsis sp. TNDT3
GGGTCCGCGGCGGTGTCGCCGCCGTAGGCGGCGTTGAGCACGTCGATCTGCCGCTGGACGCGTTCGTCGCTGACCTCGCCGCGGCCGTCCTCGGCGGAGATGACGTGCACCACGACCGGGACGGTGTGGGGCGGTTGGAGGTCCTGTCCCCGCAGGGGCACGAGTGCCTCCTGGAGCTGCTGTTCGTACAGGGCCGCCTGACGGGGCGTCACCTCGCTGCCGCCGGGAGGCCGACCGGCCGCGTCGGGGTCGGTGACCCTGGCGGCGCCGGGCAGGCAGGGCTCCAGAGCTTCGGACTCCCCCGGCGCCAGCTGGGCGCGCGGGGAGTCGGTCGCCACGGTGCCGGGCGCCGTGACCGTGACCATCCCGGCCAGGGCGAACCCGCACATCAGCAGTCCGGTGCAGAGCGCGGCTGAGCCGCCGCGAGGGCTGTGTCCACTCATCTCACACAAGGTAATGAAGCGGACACGAAGGGCTTATGGGACATGCGCGAGCTTGCGAAGTGTTTGCCCGTTTCGGGTGGCCTATCGCCCGCCGACGGCCCAGACGCGGATCTTGGCGATCCGTTCGCGGATCTGCGTCGGGGTGGCCTGTGCGACGGGCGGCCCGCCGCAGGCGCGGCGCAGCTCGTTGTGGATCACTCCGTGCGGCTTGCCGGTGCGGTGGTGCCAGGCGCCCACGAGACCGCTCAACTCGCGGCGCAGGTCGGCCAGGACCTGGTGGGTGGGCCCGTCCTCCTCGGCGGGCTCCTCCACCTTGCGGGCCTTGACCTCGCTCGCCTTGAGGTCGGCCTTGCGCTTGCGCAGGAGCTGGGAGACCTGCTGCGGGTCGAGCAGACCGGGCAGGCCCAGGAAGTCCTCCTCCTCCGTGGAGCCCGGCACGCCGCCGTACTCGGCCCCGTCGTAGAGGGCGCGGTCGAACTCCGCCGCCGACTCCATGGTCTCGAAGGGCAGTTCCTCCCCGGCGTCGGGGGTGTCCCGCTTCTTGTTGGCCTCCCGGAGCAGGTCCTCCTCCGGGTACTCGTCGCCCTCCCCAGGGGTCCGGTCGAGCACGTGGTCGCGCTCGCGCTCCATCTCGCCCGCGTACTCCAGCAGGGTGGGCACGGAGGGCAGGAAGACCGAGGCGACCTCGCCGCGCTGGCGCACGCGCACGAAGCGGCCGATGGCCTGGGCGAAGAACAGCGCGGTGCTGGTGGAGGTGGCGTACACGCCCACCATCAGCCGGGGCACGTCCACCCCCTCGGAGACCATGCGCACCGCGACCATCCAGCGGTCGTCGCCCGCGGCGAACCGGGAGATCTTCTTGGAGGCCCCGGGGTCGTCGGACAGGATGACCGTGGCGCCCTTGCCGGTGATCTGGCGCAGGATGCGCGAGTAGGCGCGGGCGTTCTCGTGGTCGCTGGCGATGACCAGGGCCCCCGCGTCGGGGTGGGTCTTGCGGACCTCGGTCAGGCGGCGGTCGGCGGCCTGGAGTACGCGCTTGATCCAGTCGCCCTTGGGGTCCAGCGCGGCCCGCCACGCCTGGGAGAGCGCGTCCTGGGTGAGGGGTTCGCCCAGCCTGGCGGCGAGCTCGTCGCCCGCGCGGGTGCGCCAGCGCATCTCGCCGGAGTAGGCCATGAAGATGACGGGGCGCACGACCCCGTCGGCCAGGGCGGGCCCGTACCCGTAGCTGTAGTCCCAGGAGCAGCGGCGCACCCCGGCGCTGTCCTGGACGTAGTCGACGAAGGGGATGGGGTTGATGTCGGACCGGAAGGGGGTCCCGGTCAGGGAGAGGCGGCGCGCCGCCGGGTCGAAGGCCTCGCGGGCCGCGTCGCCCCAGGACAGGGCGTCCCCGGCGTGGTGGACCTCGTCGAAGATGACGAGGGTCTTGCGCGCCTCGGTCCGGTTGCGGTGCAGCATCGGGTGGGCGGCGACCTGGGCGTAGGTGACGGCCACGCCGACGTACTGGCGGCCCAGGGCGCCCTGGCCGTTGCGGAACTCGGGGTCGATGGCGATGCCGAACCGGGCGGCCGCCTCGGCCCACTGCTTCTTGAGGTGGTCGGTGGGGCACACGATGGTGATGGCGCGCACCGTGTGGCGTTGGAGGAGTTCGCTGGCCAGGGTGAGGGCGAAGGTGGTCTTGCCCGCACCGGGGGTGGCCACGGCGAGGAAGTCCCGCGGTTCCCGGCGGAAGTACTCCTCGAACGCCTCCCGCTGCCATGCGCGGAGGCCTCTGAGCCGGTCCTCCGTCGTGGTCTGCGTCACCGTCATGCTGCGAATCGTCCCCCGTTGCTCACCCCCATGAGGTTAGCGGGCGCCGTGGACCGTTCCGGGAGGCAGGCCAGTGGCGCCGCGCACACGGCGTGTCCCGACCGCCCGGAAGGCCGCCGGTCCCCGCCGGTCGCCTCGTCGTCCACCATCGTCCCGGATTACCCGGAGGCCCCGTCCGTCCCCGCCTCCCCGCCGGAACCGCCCCCGGAC
>NZ_QPFC01001367.1:0-1344 GCF_003427465.1 Nocardiopsis sp. TNDT3
CCGCCGTTCCTTCGGCGACCGCGACAACCGCGGCTCGGGCGGTCGCTTCCAGGACCGTGACAACCGTGGCGGGCGTGACAGCCGCGACGGTGGGGACCGTCGTTCCTTCTCGGGTGGCCGGGACGAGCGCGGCGGCCGTGACTTCCGTGACCGCGACAACCGCGGCCCGGGTGCACGCTCCTACGACCGTGGCGGACGCGGCCCGGGTGGCGGTCGTGATGACCGCGACCGCGGTGGCGTCCGGGGTGACCGGGACAGCCGTGGCGGGCGCGACTTCCGCGGTGGCCGTGACGGCCAGCGCGGCGAGGGACGCTCCTTCGGAGGCGGCCGCGACGACCGCCGCTCCTTCGGTGACCGCGACAACCGCGGCGGCCGTGACAGCCGCGGCTCCGGTGGCGGACGCGACTTCCGCGACCGCGAGGACCGCGACGGCCGTCCCGGCGGCGACCGCTCCGGCGCCAAGCGCGTCACGAGCGAGAACCAGCTCTCCAAGGCGGCCCGCGAGCGGCTCAGCGCCCTGCGCGCCGACTACGACCCCAAGGACGAGGACCACGCCGACGAGGCGCGCGACACCTACACCGACGTCGAGAACGGCATCCGCCTCCAGAAGGCGCTCGCCGCGGCCGGGGTCGCCAGCCGCCGGGCCAGCGAGGAGATGATCGCGGCCGGACGCGTCAGCGTGGACGGCCAGGTCGTGCGCAGGTTCGGCGCCCGGGTCGACCCCGAGTCCTCCGAGATCCGCGTCGACGGCATGCGCGTGGTCACCGCCCCGGACAAGCTGTACTTCGCGCTCAACAAGCCGCGCGGCGTCGTCAGCACCATGTGGGACCCCGAGGGCCGGCCCACCCTGGCCGACTACACCGGTCAGACCGAGGAGCGGATCTTCCACGTCGGCCGGCTCGACACCGAGACCGAGGGCCTCATCCTGCTGACCAACGACGGCGAGCTGGCCAACCGGCTCACCCACCCGCGCTACAAGGTCGTCAAGACCTACATCGCCAAGGTGCCCGGCCCGGTCCCGCACCGTGTCGTGCGCGAGGTGCAGAAGGGCGTGGAGCTGGAGGACGGCCCGGTCGAGGTGGACTCCTTCCGCGTGGTCGACAACGAGCCGCCCAAGGCGCTCGTCGAGATCCGGCTGCACGAGGGCCGCAAGCACATCGTGCGCCGCCTGATGGAGGCCGTCGGCCACCCGGTCGCCGACCTCGCCCGCACCCAGGTCGGCCCGATCGACCTGAACGCCCTCAAACTGGGCACGATGCGGGCCCTCACCTCGCGTGAGGTGAGCGAACTCTACGAGGCCGCGGGCCTGTAGATACAGTTGACGGCGGTCGCCTGCCCGGACAC
>NZ_QPFC01000166.1:0-7322 GCF_003427465.1 Nocardiopsis sp. TNDT3
CGTTCACCCTGGACGGGGTGGCCCGCCGGGCGGGGGTGGGCAAGGCCGCCCTGTACCGGCGCTGGCCGACCAAGGAACGCCTGCTCGCCGACGCCATCGAGCAGCACACCCGGCCGCCCGCCGCGGCCGACACCGGCAGCCTGCGCGGCGACACCCGCGCGCTGGCCTCGGCCCTGCTGGACCACTTCCTGGCCCCGTCGGGCTGGGTCACCCTGCGCGTGGCTGTGGACGCCACCACGGGGATGGAGACCTTCGTGGGACTCCAGGAACGGCTGGTGCGCGTGCACCGCGACGGGATGGCGGACATGGTGCGCAGGGCCGTCGAACGCGGCGAGCTGCCGCCGGGCGCCGACACCGCCCCCTTCACCGAGGCGCTGTACGGGACGGTCCTGGTGCACGCGCTGACCATGGGCCCCGGCCAGCGCGAACGCGCCCGCGAGCACGTGGACGAGCACGCGTTCCCGCTGGCCGACTTCGTGCTGGCCCCGCTGGTGGACGGGGTCGGGACGGGAGCGGCCGACCGCGAAGTGCGCCGGTAGCCGAGCGGCTGCGCTCCGGCCCGCCGACCGCGAGGAGCGCCGGTGACCGCACGGGGTCTCGGCACCGCTCCGGAACCGGGTCCGCCGACCGCGGAGGAGTCCCGGCGCGACCGGTCCCGCCCCGTGGAGGGGCCGACCCCGCGGAAGGGCCGCCCGGGGTCCGCCACGGGTACCGGGCCCGCCGAGCGGTCGGCGATCGCTCCCGCCGGGGCCCGTGGAAGGCGCTCCGCGCGCGGGCCCGGCGGTCAGCTCGGCGGGCGCAGCCAGCGCTGGAGCAGGGTGCCCTCGGACTCGATGAGCACACCGGGCACGAGCGGCGCGTCGGCCGCCGTGCCGACCGCGACGCGCTGCTGGACTCCCCCGGCCATCAACGGGACGACCGTCAGGCACATCTCGTCCAGCAGACCGGCCGCGGCCACGTCGGCCAGCAGCCGGGGCCCGCCCTCGCACAGGATCCGGGGCAGTCCGCGCCGTACCAGGGCCCCGACCGCCGCGCGCAGATCCACGCGCTCGCGCCCGCACACCAGCACGCGGTCCTCGCCCAGGGTGCGGCGCGCCCGGTCCAGGGCCTCGTTCCCGGCCGCCCCGCAGGTCACCAGCAGCACCCCGCCGCCCTCCCCGGCCGGCTCGGCCAGCAGCGGCGGAACCCGTCCGCTGCCGCTGACCACGGCGATCTCGGGCCGGTCGGCGCGGCCCTCGGCGACGGCGCGGGCCGCCCGGTCGCCGGTACGCGGGCCCGTCCTGCGGTAGCCCGCCTCGCGCGCGGTTCCGGCGCCGACCAGGACCACGTCGGCCAGGTCGCGCAGGAGCGTGAACACCACCAGGTCGGCGGGGGTGTTGAGGGCTTCGGTGCGGCCGTCGTTCCCGGCCGCCGCACCGTCCAGGCTGGCGACCATGTTGGCGCGCAGCCACGGCCGGTCGGGGTAGGCGTAGAGCCGTTCCAGGGCGGAGGCGTCCAGGGTCTGGCCCGGGGAGGCCGCGCCGGGGGCGGCGTCGTTCATCAGCAGCCGCACGGCCACACCGCCACGAAGTACATGACCCCGAAGGGGTCGTCGGCGTAGAGCACCCGCGGCCGCGCCGGTTCGCCGCCCCGGCCGTCGTCGGCGTCGGCGGCGAGCGCGTGCGCCATGACCTGGAGCGCGGCCCGGCCCTGCGCCATCAGCTCGGCGGCCGGGGCCGGGTCCAGCCGGGCCAGCCCCTCCCAGTCGCCCTCGGACAGGCGGCGGCGGACCTCCTCGTCGAAGGCGAAGGCGCGCTCGTCCGGTCGCACGAGGGCCCTGTCGCCGCGCCGGGCGCTGCCGTCGCCCATGACGAGCAGGCCGATCCGTCCGGTGCGGGCGGCGATCCGCCGCCCCAGCTCCTCCACCTCGGCGGCGGAGGCGCCCCAGGCCACGGTGAGCATCTCCACGCGTCCGCGGTAGCCGACGGTGTCGAGCAGGCGCCGCGCCACGCCCAGGCTCGGCGGCAGCGTCCGTTCCCGGGGCACCCGCCTCCCCGTTCCGCCGAACTCGCGGACCGGCACGAGCGCCTCGGCGTGCTCGGCCGAGACGTCGTGCCCGCCGACGACGACGAGGAGGTCCGGTTCGGCCGCGGCCAGGGCCTTCACCGCGGACTCGCACTCCTCGCGCAGTTCGGCGAGCGGGTCCAGGCCGCCGCCGAGCTCGCGCAGGAGCAGCGGCGGATGCGGACAGACGGCGGTCGCGACGATCACGCTCTCCCCTCCCTCACACCAGTCCCCGCACGGCCCGCGCGGGGGGACGGACCCCGCGGATGCTGGCGACCATGTCCAGCGTCTGCCGCGTCTGGGCCACCTCGTGCACGCGGTAGACCTGCGCCCCGTGCCAGGCGCACACGGCGGTCGCGGCGAGTGTGCCGGTCAGGCGCTCGCCGACGGGAAGGTCCAGGGTCTCGCCGACGAAGTTCTTGTTGGACAGCGACACCAGGACCGGTCGGCCGGTGGCGGTCATCTCGTCCAGGCGCCGGGTCAGCTCCAGGGAGTGCCAGGTGTTCTTGCCGAAGTCGTGCGCGGGATCGATGATCGCCGACGCCGGGTGCACGCCGAGGGAGACCGCGCGCTCGGCCAGGGCGACCGTGTCCTCGACGGCCGAGCGCACCACGTCCTCGTAGCGCGTGCGGTGCGGCGGGGTGCGCGGGGCCACGCCGCCGGTGTGGGTGCACACCAGGGCGGCGTCGAACTCGGCGGCGACCTCGGCCAGCTCCGGGTCGTACCCGCCCCAGGCGTCGTTGAGCAGGTCCGCGCCCGCCTCGCACACCGCCCGGCCCACGGACGCGCGCCAGGTGTCCACACTGATCACCAGCTGGGGGAACTCGGCGCGGACGGCAGCCACGAAGTCGACCACGCGGCGCTTCTCCTCGTCGGCGTCGACCGGCTGGCCGTAGCCCGCGGTGACGCCGCCGATGTCCACGATGTCGGCGCCCTCGGCCACGACCCTGCGCACGCGTTCGAAGGCGGGACCGTCGTCCCAGGTGGCACCGCTGTCGTAGAAGGAGTCGGGGGTGCGGTTGACGATCGCCATGACCAGCGTCGTGTCCGCGTCGTACTCCCGACCGCGCAGTCTCAGCACCGGCCGCTCACTTCCCTCTGTCTCCCTGTCGGCGTCGGACCGGCCGCTCGACCGGCGGGGCGAGGGCGGCGGTAGCCGGTGCCCGCACCGGCCCTCGCGCACGGGGCCCTCCCCCCAGCGGCCAACACTAGGGCACGTCCGCCCGAGGGGGTCCGGCGACGCGTCCTTGCCCGCGCGCAGGGCCCCGTCGCACACGCGGCTCTCCGGCGGCGTGTCCGTGCGGTGGCCGTTCACGGCCGCGGGCGGGAAGGCGGACGGCCCCGGACCCGCCGCACGAGCCCGGGGCCACACCGCGGCTCTGGGCTCGCGGAGCACAGGGGCAACAGTTCCGGTCGGTCCCTCAGCCGGGGCCCGGGCCCGCCGGGAGCGCGGACCGGACCGGCTCGGACCGGCTCCGGCGCTTCGAGGGCGAGGGGTTTCCACCCTTCCCTGATACTCGCCTACGTGTTACCTTTGCCATGATGTCAGAGCTCAACAGTCCACGGATCCCGACCGGCCTCGTGAGCGCGGCGGTCCGCGCCTCGGAGAACCTGGGAAAGGACGTGGCCGACGTGCCCCTGATCGCCATCGCGGAGGAGGCGGGGATCTCCCGCAGCACCCTCCTGCGCCGTGTGGGGGGTTCGCGCCGGGCCCTGGACGAGGCGGTGCGCGCCTCGGGCGTGGACCCGGGCGGGCAGCGCCCCGTCCGGGAACGCGCGGTCGAGGCGGCGGGCGGCCTCATCAGCGAACAGGGACTGGCCGCGGCGACCCTGGAGGCGGTCGCCGCCTCCGCCGGGTGCTCGGTGCACAGCCTCTACGCGACCTTCGGCGGACGGGACGAGCTGCTGCGCGCGGTCTTCGAGCGCTACGGCCCGATCCTGGACCTGGAGGCGGTGCTCAGCGGACCGGCGGGTGACCTGGCCGACCGGGTCCGGGCGATCTACCGCCTGTTGGGCAAGGCCTTCAGCCGCGAGCCCCGGGTGCTGCCCGCCATGCTCGCCGACGTGTTCGCCCGCCCCGAGGGACCCACCTCCGACCTGCTCGTCCGGTTCTTCTTCCCCCGCCTGCTCGCCGGACTGGGCGGGTGGCTGGCCGGGGAGGTGGCCGCGGGCCGCGTCCGCGACCTGACGGTCCCCCTGCTGATCCAGCAGATGCTCGCCCCGATCGCCGTGCACTGCATGCTGCGCCCGGCCCTGGACAGAGTGGAGGGTGTGGAGTTCCCCGGGATCGAGGAGGTCAGCGCGGTGTTCGCCGAGTCCTTCCTGCGCGCCGTCGCGACCGATCCGAACACCGCCGACACGTCACCACAATCGCCCTGAACGAGCGGAGTCGCCATGAGTGAACGCACGAGCGAGCGTACGACCTGCGTGGTCGTCGGCGGCGGCCCCGCCGGAATGGTTCTGGGCCTGCTGCTGGCCCGGGCCGGTGTCGAGGTCACCGTGCTGGAGAAGCACGCCGACTTCCTGCGGGACTTCCGCGGGGACACCGTGCACCCCTCCACCCTGGAGCTGCTGGAGGAGCTGGGCCTGTACGAGCGGTTCGCCCGGCTGCCGCAGAGCAGGCTGGACGAGGTGGCCTTCCCGCTGGGCGGGTGCCGCACCGTGACCGTCGCCGACTTCCGCAGGCTGCGGGGGCTCGCCCACCCCTACATCGCGATGGTCCCGCAGTGGGACTTCCTCAACCTCATCGCCGAGGCGGGCGGCGAGGAGGCGGCCTTCACCCTGCGGATGGACACCGAGGTGACGGGGCTGCTGCACGAGTCCGGCCGGGTGGCGGGCGTGCGCTACCGGGACCTCGACGGCGACGGGGAGATCCGCGCCGACCTGACGGTGGCCTGTGACGGGCGGTGGTCGCTGGCCCGCCGCGAGACGGGTCTGGTGTCCCGGGAGTTCCCGGTGGGGATCGACGCGTGGTGGTTCCGCCTGCCCCGTGAGTCGGGTGACCGCGCGACCCTGACCCCGCGTGCGGCCCCGGGCAGGTTCGCCGTGGTCATCCCGCGTGAGGGCTACCTCCAGATCGCCTACATCGGCCCCAAGGGCACCGACCGGGAACTGCGCGCACGCGGGATCGGGGCCTTCCGGCGCGACCTCGCCGAACTCATGCCGGAGCTGGCCGACCGGGTGGGGGCCCTGCGGTCCATGGACGAGGTCAAGCACCTGGACGTGCGGGTCAACCGGCTGCGCCGCTGGCACGTGGAGGGCCTGCTGTGCATCGGCGACGCGGCCCACGCGATGTCCCCCCTCGGGGGCGTGGGGATCAACCTCGCCGTGCAGGACGCCGTGGCCGCCGCGACACTGCTGGCCCGGCCGTTGAAGGGGCGCTCGCTCGCCTCCCGCGACCTGGCCGCGGTGCGCAGGCGGCGGATCGTGCCGACGGTCGCGGTCCAGACGCTCCAGCGCCTCATGCACCGGGGGCTGGCCGAACCGATCATCAGGGGCGAGCGGCAGGGTCCGCCCAAGCCCGTGCTGGCGGCCCTGGACCGCATGCCCTGGTTGTCGTTCGTGCCCGCCTACCTCATCGGCAAGGGCCTGCGCCCCGAGCACATACCGGGGTTCGCCCGCCGCGGCCCCGCACGCGCGGCCCGTTAGCGGCGGCAAACCCGCCATCGCGGTTCAGGGCCACTGGCGTCACACCGGCCACGGTTCCGGTACGTCCACCAGCGGATCGGAGACGCGCCAGGAGGGGTGCGGCCGGGGCGCGAGGGTCAGGAGATGTCGGGGACGCGCTCGCCCCTCGGAACCGGCCCCGGGGAGGTCCCGGCGCCGAAGGGGCTGCCGCCCAGCTCCTCGCGGTGGTGCGGGGTGAGCCAGCCGCGCGGATCGGGTCCTGCGGCGATGATCCGCGTGGGGTTGATCCCCGTGTGGACCCAGTAGTAGTGGATCCGGACGTGGTCGAGGTCGGTGGTGTCGCCGAACCCCGGCGTCTGGAACAGGTCGCGGGCGTAGGCCCACAGCGCCGGGTACTCCGACAGCTTGCGGACGTTGCACTTGAAGTGGCCGTGGTAGGCCGCGTCGAAGCGCACCAGGGTCGGGAAGAGCTTGATGTCGGCCTCGGTGATCGAGTCCCCGACCAGGTAGCGCCGACCGGAGAGGCGCTCCTCCAGCGCGTCCAGCCTGGCGAAGACGGCGGCGACCGCGGCGTCGTAGCGCCTCTGGTCGGGGGCGAACCCGGCCCGGTACACGCCGTTGTTGAGGTCGGTGTAGACCTCCCGGGACAGGGCGTCGATCTCGTCGCGCAGCGCGGACGGGTACAGGTCCGGGGCGCCGTCCCTGACCAGGCCGCCCCACTCGGTGTCCATGTCCCGGACCAGCTGGTCGAAGTCGTTGGTCACCAGGTGGCCGCTCTCCACGTCGACCAGGCCGGGGACGCTGACCCCGCCGTCGTAGGAGGGGTCGCGCGCCAGGTAGGCCTCGCGCAGGGCGTGGATGCCCAGGACGGGGTCCCTGTCGCCGGGGCTGCCGGTCGCCTCGGTGAACACCCAGTGCGGGTCGCCCTCGATGACCTCCTGGCGGGGGTCGGTGACGGCCAGGGAGACGGCCTGTTCCAGACCCATGAGCCGACGGGTGATGACGACCCGGTGCGCCCAGGGACAGGCGCGGCTGACGACCAGGCGGTAACGGCCCGGCGCGGCGCGGCGGCCGAAGCGGCCGTCTGCGGTGACCCGGTCGGCGAAGGCCGCCGGGTCGCGGGTGATCTCCTCGGTGGGCATCTGGTTGGCCCTCATCTGCGACCCCCTCGTCACGCTGGCGGGACGCGGCCGGAGCCGCGCACACTGTCCGTGCAGTGTACGGAGTCGGCTCCGGCCGTCCGCGCCACGACACCTGGGTGCGGGCCCCGGGTCAGGAGTTGTCCCTGGGGCGCCAGCTCCTTCCGCGTCCCGCCTTCTTGGGCTTGCGGAGCAGGGGCCGGGACGGCTGGGACCCGTCCGACTCCCCGCCATCGGTGTCCGGCACGGGGTGCTCGGCGACGGCTCCGGCGGGGGCGGTGGCGTTCCTGCGTTCGGCCCTGGTGCGCCTCTCCATGCGCTCCGCGCGGCTGGTGAGGGGCTCCGCGCCGGACGCGGCCGCGTTCTGGGCGCGGGCGCGGGCCCGCTCGGGGCGGGCGGGCTGGTCCGGGAGCGGGGGCTGCTCGGACCGCGCCGCCGGGGCGGACGGGGACGCCTGGGCCGCCGGAGCGGACGCGGTCCCGCTCGGCTTCGGGAGGCGGGAGCGCACGGCGC
>NZ_QPFC01000167.1:0-6781 GCF_003427465.1 Nocardiopsis sp. TNDT3
CCCCCGGCGAGTGCCGTGCCCGGCGGGTGCGCCGTCGGTGGTCCGACCGCGGACGTGCCGGACGCGGCTTCGGGGGTCCGTGTGCGGCGGGGGCCGGCCCCCGGGCCGGCACAGGGGCGAAGGAGCACGCCGAGGGGACGTGCCGGGCCGCCTTCCGGAGCGGTCGGCGCGTCGTACGCGGAGTCGTGAGGGGCGCGGTGAGCGGGTCCTAGGAGCGCCGTCCTCCGGCGGCGTAGTGGTCGTAGGCGTCGCGGACCGCCTCGGCGCAACGCCTGTCCCGAGCCGCCATGGACGGGTGGAGGAACACGAACAGCACGTTGCACAGGAGGGTGAAGAGGAGCCACCCGGTCTCCACGGAGAGGCCCTCCGTGGACAGCCACCACACCAGGAATCCTGCCTGTACGCACGACACCGCCGCCCAGATGGCGGACGTGCGGCGGGGGAACCGGATTCCGTACTCCCTCAGTTTTCGTTCGGCCATGATCCGGGCCAGCCAGTTGGTCCCGGGGTCGGGACACAGCACCCCCTCCGCCACCAGCTTCTCGGCCATGGCCAGCCGGTACGGATCGGCGTCGGGCGGCAGGGGGACGTCACCGAAGGAGCGGCGCGTCCCCCGGGCTGCCAGTTCACCGGCGAGCGCGGTCGCCCCGACGACCAGGGCCAGCCCGGCGCCGGAGTAGGCGAGGAACCGCTCGGGGGTGTCCGCGAGGTGGGCGGTCGGGATCAGACAGATCAGCCACAGGGCGAGGAGGACGGCGCCGAAGGCCACGTAGGGAGCGAGGCGCGGACTGGTCTGCGCGCGGATCAGGTTGCGCGCGCGGAACACGGCGGTGCTCGACGGGGGACGCGGAGACCGCGGCGGGGGCTGGGGGATCACCTCCTCACCGTATCCGGGCCCGCTTCTGACGGACGGCTGTGAACTTGACCGGCAGGGGCTTGGGGCGGCTCCCCGGCACGCGTAACTTGTCGCCATGCACACACACTCCACGCCTCCCGACGTCGAGGCGCTCATCCGGGACCTGCCCAAGGTGGAGCTGCACGTCCACCTGGAGGGGTCGATGCCCGCCGACACACTGTTCGACCTCGCCCGCAGGCACGGCGTCACCGACGTCCCCGACACCCTGGAGGCGCTCCGGGACTGGTACGTCTTCACCGACTTCCCGCACTTCGTCGAGGTCTACCTCGCCTCGGTCGCGACCCTGCGCGAGGAGCAGGACTTCGCACTCCTGGCCTCGGCGGTCGCCGAACGCCTGGCCGCGCAGAACGTGCGCTATGTCGAGATGCACGTCAGCCTCTACACCCACCTGATGCGCGCGGTGCCCGCCCGCGTGGTCTTCGACGGCATCGAGGAGGCTCGCCGCGCGGCCGAGAGCCGGCACGGCATCCAGCTGCGGTGGATCCCCGACTTCCCCGCCGACTTCGGCCTGGAGAGCGCGGAGGCCACCGTGGAGGCGGTCCTGCGCGACGCGCCGCCCAGCGTCGTCGGCTTCGGCGTCGGCGGAGTGGAGACCCCGCTGGAGCAGTACGCCGGGGTGTTCGGCAGGGCGCGGGCCGCCGGACTGGCCAGCCTGCCGCACGCCGGTGAGCACGGCGGTCCCGAGCGGGTACGCGAGGCCCTGGACGCGCTCGGCGCCGAGCGCATCGGCCACGGCATCGACTCCATGCGCGACGAGGCGCTGGTCGGCCGCCTGGCGGAGGGGCGGATCCCGGTGGACGTCAGCCCCACCTCCAACGTGTGCACCCGCGCCGTGGCCGAGCTGGGCGACCACCCGCTGCCCCGCATGCTGGAGGCCGGTCTGCTGGTCACCCTCAACACCGACGACCCGACCATGTTCGGCACCGACCTGAACGGCGAGTACCGTGCCGCGCACGCCCTGGGCCTGGACGCCGCCGACCTGGTCGGGCTCGCCGCGAACGGCGTGCACGCCTCCTACCTGGGCGCGGCCCGCCGCCACGCGCTGCTGGCCGAGATCGGCGAGGTCGCCGCGCGCCACGGCGTCGACCCGGTGAGGGTCGCGGCGCTGCGCTAGCGTCCTGGCCGGAGCTGCCGCCGGTGTGACGTGCGGGTCCGCGAACGGCCGCCGTGGTCCCAGGCGGGTGAGGACGGGTTGCATGCACGTTCCGGTGGGCGGGGGAAGCGGGGCATGTCCTGATGAGGGGGACGCACCTCACACGCTTCCGGCGGTCGCGCCCTCCGGGCGGTACGGCGCCGCCGGCGGGGCTCCGTGGGTATTCCCTTTTTCCGGCTTTTCGCCCACAAGGGAATTAACTTTGCACGGGAGGGAAAACCCGACACGGGGTTTCGGGCGCCAAGGGGTGGCTTGGGTGCGAATCTGCGAAGTTGCTTAGTAGGTTCGGTTCTGGGGTTTACCGGGAAAATTTTCTTTTCCTGTGGCAACATGGAGTAGGTGTCCATAAGCAAGGGGTAGTCAATGGGGCATGCTGTGAGCTGCTCTTATGCCTCTGTGTAGCAAATCTGTTGCGGACTGTACTTATACTGGGGAAGAGTATTTCCCGAAAACGCCTGCGAGCCTTCGGTGGCTTGCTAACGTTTCGGTCCGTCGGCGGTTCCGCGAACTTTCGAACCGCGACTTCACACATGCGGGTCGCCCCGCCGCCACGCAGTCTTCTCTGCTGGCGGACCCGCACCGCCGTGGACAGCCGGACCCGCGAGACGACGCGGGCACCGGTCCCGTCGCGGACCAGCGTCGCAACGGCGCGATCCCCGAGCCGTACCCGTGAAAGGTCACCTCCGCACATGCGCAACACACTCCGTTACTCCTTCGCCACCGTCATGACCGCCGGGCTGGTCGTGGCGCCCGTGGCGGCGGCCTTCGCCGACACCACCACCAGCGGCTCCGGCGGGATCGGCAGCGGGAACCAGGTCGTCGTGCCCGTGGACGTCGAAGCCGAGCTGTGCGGCAACTCGATCGCGATCCTCGGCATCTCCAGCGCCACGTGCACCCAGGTCTCGGAGGTCCTCTACGAGGCCAGCGGCCAGGGCGGGGCCTCCACGGACGGCTCCGGCGGTGTGGCCAGCGGCAACCAGATCATCGTCCCCGTGGACGCCGCCATCGACGCCTGCGGCAACGCGGCCGCGGTCGGCGGCATCAGCCAGGCCGAGTGCGTCGAGGTGGTCGAGGTCCTGGAGGAGGAGAGCGCCGACGCGCCCACCACCAGGACCGACGGCTCCGGCGGTGTGGCCAGCGGCAACCAGATCATCGTCCCCGTGGACGCCGCCATCAACGTCTGCGGCAACTCGGTGGCCGTCCTGGGCGGCTCCAGCGCCAAGTGCACCACCATCATCAACATCATCCAGGCCTCCCCCGAGAACGAGGGCGCCCCCGACGCCGCCACCAGCGGCGCGGGCGGGATCGGCAGCGGCAACCAGGTCGTGGTCCCGGTGGACGCGGCCGTCGACATCTGCGGCAACGCCGTGTCCGTGCTCGGCCTGGCCGAGGGCTCCTGCATGGAGATCATCTCCGAGGAGGAGCGGCCGGAGGAGCCCGGCGAGGAGAAGCCCGAGGAGCCCGGCCAGCCCGAGGAGGAGAAGCCGGAGGAGGAGCAGCCCGAGGAGCCGGGTGAGGAGAAGCCCGAGGAGCCCCGCGAGGAGGACAAGGGCGAGGACGACTCCAGCACCGGCGAGGAGCCGACCGAGCCCCAGGCCGACGAGCAGCTCCCCGTGACCGGTGGCGCCCTGGCCGGTCTGGTCGCCGCGGGCGTCGCCGCGGTCGGCGCGGGCGGTGCCGGGCTGTACTTCGCCCGCAAGCGCAAGGCCGCCGCCGTGACCGGCGACGACGAGTAGCACGGTCGGGGGACCCGGGTTCCCCGACCACACACGCGGGGCCGCCGGTGACCGGCGGCCCCGTTCGCGTGCGGACCGCCGGAGGGGCGCGGCCGGCGGCGGTCGGCCCCGACCGCGGCGGCGGGCCCGGTCAGGCGGGCCGAGGTCCGCGCGGTGCGGGGAGGCGAGGGGCGGTGCGAGGCGGCCGGAGGAGTCTCATAACCTCGAAGACGTGCTCAAAGTCCTGTTCTCGCAACGCATGCTGGCCTTCCACGCGCTGGTGCTGGTGCTGGTGCCCAGCTTCGTCTGGCTGGGCTTCTGGCAGCTGGACCGGGCCGGGCAGCGCGGCGCGGCGGTCGACCTCCAGCAGTCCAACCTCGCCGCCGACCCCGTGCCGGTGGCCGAGCTGACCCGGGTCGGCGAGGACGTCGACCCCGGCGACCGCTGGCGCACCGTCGAGGCCGCCGGCACCTGGGACACCGAGCACGAGCTGCTGCTGCGCAACCGCGACGGCTCCGGGGGCGTGGGCTTCCACGTGCTGACCCCGCTGGTCACCGAGGAGGGGACCGCGGTCCTGGTCAACCGCGGATGGGTCGAGCGCGGCGAGACCGCCCTCGACCAGCCGGAGGTGCCGCCCGCGCCCGAGGGCGCCGTGGAGGTGGCCGGGCGCCTGCACTACTCCGAGACCGAGGAGAACACCGGGCTGCGCAACCGCGACGACCTGCCCGAGGGGCAGCTGATGATGGTCGACGTGGACCAGATCGCCGCGGACCTGCCCTACCCCGTCTACGGCGGGTACGTCGACCTGACCCGCCAGGACCCGATGCCGGAGGCGGCGCCCGAGCCGGTCGTCCTGCACGAGGAGGACGCGGGGATGAGCGCGTCCTACGCCGTGCAGTGGTGGGTGTTCGCCGTCGTCGCCGTGGGCGGATGGGTCTTCCTCGTCCGCCGTGAGATCCGGGACGCCCGCGAGGCCGGGGCGGGGGAGTCCGGTGAGGCCGGGGAGGCCGCAGGGTCTGCGGAGACCGCCGGGGCCATGGAGCCCGGTGAGACCGTGGAGGTCGCCGGGGCTGCTGAGACCGTGGAGTCCGGTGCGACAGTCGATGCCGCGCAGCCTTCCGAGTCCGCCGAGACCACCGAGGCCGTGGAGTCCGGCCGGAGTTCCAAGGGGCCTGAGGGGTCCGGCGAGGACTCCGGTGCGACCGCGGGCACGGGCAGGCCCGGGAGCGCCTAGCCCGGGGACGCGTCCGGTACGACCACGGGGTTTCTGTCTCCGGGACCCGACCGAGAAAGCGTGTGGGCGTCCGGGCCCCGTGCGCGCCCGCCCTTCTGGGAGGCTGGGGCCCATGAACGACGACGGCTATCCGGATCCCGGGCGCGTGGCGCGCCGCACCGTGGACGCCGAGGAGAGCGCCCGCGCCGGACGCCGGTGGTGGGACGGCGCGGCCGACGCCTACCAGGCCGAGCACGGGGACTTCCTCGGCGACGCCGAGTTCGTGTGGTGCCCGGAGGGCCTGACCGAGGCCGGGGCGCGCCTGCTCGGCGGCCCGGAGGACCTCCTGCGGGCCCGGATCCTGGAGGTGGGCTGCGGCGCGGGCCAGTGCGGGCGGTGGCTGCGCGCCCAGGGGGTGCGCGAGGTGGTCGGGTTCGACCTGTCCTTCCGACAGCTCCAGCATTCGCGCAGGATCGACGCGGGGACCGGGCACGCGCTCGCGGCCGTGCAGGCCGACGCCCAGCGGCTGCCGTTCGCCGACTCCGCCTTCGACGTGGTGTTCTCCTCCTTCGGGGCCTTCCCGTTCGTGCCCTCGGCCGACGACGCCCTGGCCGAGGCCGCGCGGGTGCTCAGGCCCGGCGGGCGGCTGGTGTTCTCGGTGACCCATCCGGTCCGGTGGAGCTTCCCGGACGACCCCGGAGAGGACGGGTTCACCGTGAACCAGTCCTACTTCGACCGCCGCGCCTACGTGGAGGAGGACGACGGCGGGGACGCGGTCTACGTGGAGCACCACCACACGGTGGGCGACTGGGTGCGCGGGATCGCCCGCGCGGGCCTGGTGCTGCGGGACATGGTCGAACCGGAGTGGCCTGAGGGGCTCGACCGGGTGTGGGGCGGCTGGGGGCCGGTGCGCGGCCGGTTGATCCCCGGCACCGCGATCTTCTCGGCGGTCCGGCCCCGAGTTCCTGACGGAGCGGGAGGGCGGCGCCCCGGCGCTGCGGTGCTGCGCCCCTAGACGGGCTCGCCGAGGTACTCCGGGGGCACGGCGGGTACCAGCCACACTCCGTTGCCGGTGACCCGGAAGACGTGGCCGTCGCCGTGCATGCGTCCGGAGGCGACGGTGAGGACCACCGGCGCGCCGCGCCGGGCGCCCACCCGGCGGGCGGTCGCGGTGTCGGGGGACAGGTGGACGTCGTGCCGCCGCATCGGTCGCAGCCCCTCAGCGGTGATGGCGGGCAGGAGCCGGCCCACGGTGCCGTGGTAGAGCAGGGCGGGGGGCGTGCTCGGCTCCAGCCCCAGGTCGACGCGGACGGAGTGGCCCTGCTGGGCGCGGATGCGGGTGCCGTCCGGGCTCAGGACGAAGCGCTTCTTGTCGTTGGTGTCGACGACCTCCTGGAGGGCCGCGCGGCTGAGGCGCACTCCAGCCCTTCTGCAGCCCGCGAGGAGTTCGTCTACCCCGGCCCACCCCCGCGGGTCGAGCCGCACCCCCACACGGGCGGGGTCGTGGCGGAGCACGCGCGACAGCAACTTGGAGGCGCGTACGAGTTCTCTCAGGTCCATGGTTCCGATGATCCCCGCCGGGCCTCCGGAGGGGCCAGGGCTTTTCGGTCAGGTACCGGGGCGGTGTCCGGACGGCGAAAAACCCCTGGCGCAGGCGTGCACGGAGGAGGCAGGAACGGGTGAGCGGAGCGCGCCGGTCCCGGAGCGGGGGTCCGGGCGCCCCTGAGCGGTTTCCCGTACCCAGAGTGGGCGGGTCCGCGAAGGCGGTTCGCGGACCCGTCGGC
>NZ_QPFC01000001.1:0-5465 GCF_003427465.1 Nocardiopsis sp. TNDT3
CCGATGCAGAGCGGTGCTCGAACCGGTTCGGTTGGGAGGAGGAAGAGAGTTCGCGGCCGCGGTCCGGTTCCGAGTCGACCCGAGGGCCGCTCGCCGTCCCGCAGCGACTCGTCCGAGTATAGGGAGGGCCGGGGCAGACGTCAAGCCGGAGCCCGGTACGCGCGTCAACCGCGCGGTCCGGGACTCTGTCGCCCCTGGCGGGCGGCTTGTTCGAGCCCCTGTGACGTGCGCGGTCCTCACACCGGGACCGCGCTGTTACGTCGGCTTTTGTTCAGACAACGGGCTTCCTGCCCGGAAGGTTCCCGCTCGAAACCCATCGGCCCCGGTTGTGGCCCAGCTCTCCCCCCCCTGTTCCACGCCCCGCGCTCACAGCAGGTCTGCGAGCAGCGTGGACGCGGAAGCGGGAGACGGCCGGACCGCGCCGGACACCGGATCGGCGGACACGGCCGCGGGCCGGTGTCCGGCACCGGCCCGCGGAGCGGCATATCAGCCGTTGAGGACCAGGCCGCCGATGTTGCGTTTGCCCTTGCGCAGCACGACGAAGCGTCCCTGGAGCACGTCCTCGGGGCGGAGCACGGCCTCCACGTCGGTGACCTTGACGTTGTTCACGTAGGCCCCGCCCTCCTGGATGGCGCGGCGGGCCGCGGACTTGCTCGGCGTCAGGCCGCTCTGCGCGAACGCGTCGGTCACCAGCAGCCCGTCGACGGGACCGTCGACCTCGGCCCGGGGAACCTCGGCCAGGGCGGCCTCCAGCGTGCGGGCGTCCAGGTCGGACAGGTCCGCGCGGCCGAACAGGGCCAGGCTGGCCTCCTTGACCTTGCGGCACTCCTCCTCGCCGTGCACGAGGACGGTGAGGTCCTCGGCCAGGACGCGCTGGGCGGCGCGGGCCTGCGGACGCTCCTCGGTCTGGCGCTCCAGTTCCTCGATCTCGTCGCGGTCGCGGAAGCTGAAGGTCTTCAGGTAGCGGACCACGTCTCGGTCGTCGGCGTTGAACCAGAACTGGTAGAAGGCGTACGGCGAGGTCAGCTCGGGGTCGAGCCAGACGCTGCCGGACTCCGTCTTGCCGAACTTGGTGCCGTCGGCCTTGGTGAGCAGGTTCGTGGTCAGCCCGTGCGCCTGGCCGTGCGGCTCGTTTCCGTCCATCCTGCGGACCAGGTCCAGGCCCGCGGTGATGTTGCCCCACTGGTCGGAGCCGCCGGTCTGCAGCGTGCAGCCGAAGCGGCGGTAGAGCTGGACGTAGTCGTAGGACTGCAGGAGCACGTAGCTGAACTCGGTGTAGCTCATGCCCTCACCGTCGAGCCGGCTCCTCACCGTCTCCCGGGCGAGCATCTGGTTGACGCTGAAGTGCTTGCCGACGTCGCGCAGCAGCTCGATGGCGTTGATCTCGCCGAGCCAGTCGGCGTTGTTGGCCAGGACGGCGTCGGTGGGCTCCGGCTGCTCCCCCTCGGGGGTGAAGCGCAGGAACGCGGACAGCTGCCCGCCCAGGTTGTCGACCCAGCCCCGCACGGTCTCCAGCGAGTTGAGCTGGCGCTCGGCGTTGGGCTTGGGGTCGCCGATGAGACCGGTACCGCCGCCGACCAGCGCGATCGGGCGGTGGCCTGCCTGCTGGAAACGGGCCAGGGTCAGGATCTGGGTGAGGTGGCCCACGTGCAGGCTGCCCGCCGTCGGGTCGAATCCGCAATACAGGGTGATCGGACCATCGGCGAGCGCCTTGCGCAGTGCGTCAAGGTCGGTCGTCTGCGCGAGCAGGCCGCGCCACTGGAGTTCGTCGATGATGTCGGTCACTGTGTTGCTCTCTGTTGTGTAGGCGGGCCCCTGGGGCCCGATCTGCCTTGAAGTGTAGGCCGGACGCGGCGGAAGGCCATCCGGTTTTCCCGCCTCTCCACGCTATCGGCTGTGGTGGAGCCGCAGATCGCACGGCCCCGCCCCGGCACGGCCCTGTCCCGACACGGTCCCGCCCCGGCACGGGGACAGCCCCGCCCCACGAAGAACCCGGCCGGATCCCCTTGACCCGGTTGGCTAATGGCATTAGCTTTTTGGTTATCAGGGAAAGCCAAACGGCGGGGAGAGCACGATGCACCACCTCACACGTCCTCAGGGGCGGATCGCCTACGACCTCTACGGAGCAGGGAACACCGGACCGCTCGTGGTCTGCGTGCCCGGCATGTTCGACCACCGCCACTCCTTCCGCTTCGTCGGCGCGGGCCTGGCCGAGGCCGGATACCGGGTCGCCGCCATGGACCTGCGCGGCCACGGCGACAGCGACACCACCTTCGACGACCACACCAGCCGGGCGGCGGCCACCGACGTCATCGCCCTCACCGAGGAGCTGGGCGGAGAAGACGTGGTCATCGTGGGCAACTCCCTGGGCGCGGGCGCCGCCGCCATCGCGGCCCAGGAGCGGCCCGACCTCGTCGCGGGCATCGCCCTGCTCGGCCCGTTCCTGGGCCCGCCCTCCCAGGGCCTGTTCACCCGTGTCGGCCAGCGTCTGCTCCTGCTGCGTCCCTGGGGTCCCCGCGCCCTGACCGCCGTCTACGACCAGTTGCACACCGGCCGCAAGCCCGAGGGGCACCGGCGCCAGTTGGAGCTGGTCCTGGAGATGCTGCGTCCGGCCGACCGCTACCGCGCCGTGTACCGGACGGTCTACGCGCCCAACGAGACTGTCTCCGACGCCGGGGGGATGCGGGCCCGGGCCGTGGTGGTCATGGGCGAACTGGACCCCGACTGGAAGGACCCGCGTGCCCAGGCCGAGCGGGTGGCCTCCGTGGTGGGGGGTTCGGTGCTGATGGTGCCCGAGTGCGGCCACTACGCCCACGCGCAGCGGCCCGACGTGGTCGTGCCCGCCGTGGAGGCACTGCTCCAGGAGGTGGTGGCCGGTGCCTAGGGCGGGGTTGACCCCGGCGGTGGTGGCCGAGGAGGCGGCGCGGCTCAGCGATGAGGAGGGGTTCGACTCCCTGTCCCTGGCCGCGGTCGCCAAGCGGCTCGGAGTGGCCACGCCCAGCCTGTACAAGCACGTGGACGGGCTGACGGGACTGCGCCGGGAGGTGGCGCTGCTGGGCGCGAACGGGATCGGCGAGGAGGTGCAGCGCGCCGCCGTGGGCCGGTCCGGCCCGGAGGCGCTGCGCGCGACGGCCGACGCCTACCGCCGCTACGCGCACGCCCACCCGGGGCGCTACGCGGCCCTGCAACAGCTGCCGGTGCTGGCCGGGGCCAGGGCCGAGCTGGCCACCGACCCGGTACGGGTCCTGGCCGCCGTCCTGCGCGGGTTCGGCATCGCCGAGGAGCAGGCCGTGCACGCGATCCGGGCGCTGCGCAGTTCGCTGCACGGGTTCGTGGACCTGGAGACACGCGGCGGCTTCGGCCTGCCCGAGGACGTGGACCAGTCCTACGCGCTGCTGGTGGAGGGGTTCGTCCGCGCCTTCCAGGAGTGGCCGGACACGGTGCCCGGCGCGGCTGGGGCACACGAGGACACGGGGAGGGGGTAGGCGGTGCTGGCAGGACACTTCGGGGTCGCGGGCGTCGTCAGGGCGTGGCGCCCGGAGCTGCCCATGGGCGCGCTCCTGGTCGCGACGCAGTTGCCGGACCTGGTCTTCCTTCCTCTGGCGGCGCTGGGCGCGGAGAGCGGGGGCCCGGCCTCACCCGGTCTGAGCGGTTACGGGTCCCTCCTCATCCGCGCGGAGTACTCCCACGCCCTGGTCAGCAACCTGCTGCTCGCGTTGTCGGTGGGCGCTCTGGTGCACGTGTCGCTCCGTGGACGGTGGGGTCGGGACGCCGGTGCGGTCCTGGGCGGGGTGGTGTTCAGCCACTGGCTCCTGGACCTGCTCGTGCACCGGCCGGACATGCCGTTCCTGCCCGGTGACGCGGGCGGGCTGCCGCTGCTGGGCCTGGGGTTGTGGGAGGCGCCGGTGGCGGCGGCCGTGGTGGAGGGCGCGCTGGTGCTGGCGGGCACGGTCCTGTACGCCTGGCGCACGCTCCGGGACCAGCCGGACCGCGTCCGGGCACGGCTCTACAGCGCGGGTGTGGGGCTGCTGCTGGTGGGTTCCTTCGTGTTCGACCTCCTCGCGTCCTGACGTTTCCGTCTCCCCTCGTCGGCGTGCTCCCGGTGAGCAACACCTGGCTTCGGGCGGTGTTACGGCCCTGCCCGGCATGGGCCAAGCTGGTGGGGACGACCGCGCGCCGTCCGCGCGCGGCGCCCGACCCGTTGTGGAGCCCCTGATGCCCAAGAAGGCCGCGTCGAAGATCGGTGGTCTGGTGACCGCCGTGGTCGGCGTCCTCGCCGTCGCCGCGTTCGTGCTGTACCAGCTGGGAGTGATCGAACCGGACCCAGAGCGCACCGCCGAGCCCCGGGACGACGGTTCGTCCGTGCCCGGGGACGGCGGCGCCTCCTCGTCGGTGGAGCAGGCCCGGCAGTGGATGGAGGAGTTGCGGGTGGAGGAGGAGAGCGACCCGCCGGGGTACGACCGGGCGCTCTTCCCCCACTGGGACAGCGGTGTGCAGGACAACTGCACCACCCGTCAGGTGGTCCTGCTGCGCGACGGCGAGGACGTGCGGGTCGACGACGACTGCCAGCCGGTGTCGGGGTCCTGGTACAGCCCCTATGACGGGGAGACCCTGACCGAGGCGGAGGACCTGGACATCGACCACATGGTGGCCCTGAAGGAGGGCTGGCGCTCGGGCGCCCACGAGTGGACGACCGAGGAGCGCGGACGCTTCGCCAACGACCTGGACTCCTCCCAGCTGTGGGCGGTGAGCGCTTCGACCAACCGGTCCAAGGGCGACTCCGACCCGGCGGACTGGCTGCCGCCGTTGGAGTCCTCGCACTGCGACTACGTGGTCTCGTGGATCGAGGTCAAGCACGTGTGGGACCTCACCGTCGATCCGGACGAGGAGGCGGCGCTGCGCGAGGTGCTCTCGGGCTGTTGAGGCCGGTTCAGGCGGGGTTGGCGGCTCTGACTCCCCGCGCGGTGGTCAGGAGTTCCTGCTGACCGACGAGGCCGAAGGCGTCGCGGACCTCCACCGCCGCCCCCCTGAAGGGCGTCCAGAACGCCTCGGTCTCGCCGTGCAGGGCGGTGAGGCCGTTGTTGTCGAACTCGGTGAGCTCCCAGTCGGGTGAGCGCTCGTGGTAGTGGGTCAGGAAGTCGCGGACGGCGGACAGGTCGGTGAGCCTGTCGCCGCGCATGACCAGGACCTGGAGGACCACCCTGGCCCCTCCCCCCTCCAGGGTCGTCTCCCACACCCGGCTGGAGAAGGACACTCCGCCCCACTCGTAGTCGAAGTCGGAGACCGAGGTCTGGTCGTCGATCTGGTCGGGCAGGTACCCGATGGTGAATCCGTCCAACTCTCCCCCTCGTGGGCTGGCTGCGGCCGGGGCCGCGACGAGTGCGAGCGCGGCGGCGAGGACCGCCGCGACCCACCGGAGAACACGCATGGTCACCTCCGGCGGCGGTCACGGGACCCTCCCGCAC
>NZ_QPFC01001368.1:0-2075 GCF_003427465.1 Nocardiopsis sp. TNDT3
CCCGCGGGCGGCGACAAAGGGGAGGGGGCGCGGCGGACGCCGCGATCACCGATACTGGGCCCGATGAGACTCACGGTTTTCTGGCACAACATGCACGAGCAGTTCGGCGAGGCCTACGCGCAGAGCGTGGCCCGCGACCACGTCCTGGAGGGGCTCGGGTCCCGCACGGTCGAGCAGGCGCTCGCCGACGGGGTGGCTGCCAAGGAGGTGTGGCGCGCCGTGTGCGACGCCTTCGACCTGCCCGCCTCCAGACGCTGATCCGGCGACGGACCTCCCGCGAGGTCGCATCCGTTTCGTACGCCACATCGAACACAGGTTCGGGTAGGGTGGGTTATCCACAGGCGGACGTGGGACGTCGCGATTGTCGTAGCGACCGCGTAGCGTCGTGCTCACCATGAAGAAAAAGGCATCCACCCAACAACAGGGGTATCCCGTGGCATCTGGAGACCGAGACAAGGCTCTCGAAACAGCGCTCGCCCAGATCGAGCGGCAGTTCGGCAAGGGCTCCATCATGCGCCTGGGCGACGACGACCGGCCGCCGGTGGAGTCGATCCCCACCGGGGCGATCGCGCTCGACGTGGCGCTCGGCATCGGAGGCCTGCCCCGGGGCCGCGTCGTGGAGATCTACGGCCCCGAGTCCAGCGGTAAGACCACCGTCGCCCTGCACGCGGTGGCCAGCGCCCAGCGGATGGGCGGCATCGCGGCCTTCGTCGACGCCGAGCACGCGCTCGACCCCGAGTACGCCAAGAAGATCGGCGTCAACACCGACGACCTGCTGCTCTCGCAGCCGGACACCGGTGAGCAGGCGCTGGAGATCGTCGACATGCTCATCCGCTCCGGAGCGGTCTCCATCATCGTCATCGACTCCGTGGCGGCCCTGGTGCCCCGCGCCGAGATCGAGGGCGAGATGGGCGACAGCCACGTCGGACTCCAGGCCCGCCTGATGTCCCAGGCGCTGCGCAAGATCGCCGGTGCGCTCCACCAGACCAACACCACCGCGATCTTCATCAACCAGCTGCGCGAGAAGGTCGGCGTCATGTTCGGCTCGCCCGAGACGACGACCGGCGGCAAGGCGCTCAAGTTCTACGCCTCGGTGCGCCTGGACGTGCGCCGCATCGAGACGCTCAAGGACGGCACCGACGCGGTCGGCAACCGCACCCGCGTCAAGGTCGTCAAGAACAAGGTCGCGCCGCCCTTCAAGCAGGCCGAGTTCGACATCCTCTACGGGGTGGGCGTCTCGCGCGAGGGCAGCCTCATCGACCTGGGCGTGGAGCACGGCATCGTCCGCAAGTCGGGCGCCTGGTACACCTACGAGGGCACCCAGCTGGGCCAGGGCAAGGAGAACGCGCGCAACTTCCTGCGCGAGAACGCCGACATGGCCAACGAGGTCGAGAAGAAGATCAAGGAGAAGCTGGGCGTGCCCGTCAAGGGCGACGACAGCGCCTCCGGCCCGGCCGCCGAACCGGCCAAGGCCGCCGCTGAGGCGGCTGCGGACCCGGCCGCCGCGGCCAAGGCACCCGCCAAGCGCGCCGCGGCCAGGACCCCCAAGGCGCCCGCGGCTGATGCGTGAGGGGAGCCGGTCCCCGGACCGGCACCACCCCGAGGACGACGGCCCCTCCCCGGGCGGGGCGGCCCCGCCCGGGAAGGACCCCGAGGCCGAGGCCCGCGCCCTGGTCCTGCGGATGCTCACCCACTCCCCGCGCACCCGCGCCCAGCTGGAGCGGGCGCTGCACCGCCGTGAGTACGAGGAGGAGGTCGTCACCTCGGTCCTGGACACGTTCGGCGAGGCCGGACTGATCGACGACGCCGCCTTCTCCCAGGCCTGGGTGTCCTCCCGCCACCACGGCAGACGGCTCTCCCGCCGCGCCCTGGCCCAGGAGCTGCGCACCCGCGGCGTGGAGGAGGACACCGTCCGGGAGGCCGTCGGCGAACTCAGCGACCAGGACGAGGAGGAGGCCGCCCGCGACCTGGCGCGCCGCCGCCTGGCCGCCACCCGGGGCAGGGACGAGGAGACGCGGATCCGCCGCGCCCTGGGCTTCCTGGCCCGCAAGGGCTACTCCGCGGGCCTGTCCTAC
>NZ_QPFC01001369.1:0-3205 GCF_003427465.1 Nocardiopsis sp. TNDT3
CTCCCCGACCACCGCCAGGGCCGCCGCCCCCTACCGGACCCGGCTGCTCACCGTGCGGGGCTCCGGCGAGGGCGCCGACGGCAGGCGCAGCCGGGCCGTCGGCACGCGGGGCCGGCGGATCGGCGCCGCCGAGCCCGGCCGGGGTGCGGGCAGCGCGGTCCACCTGGTGGAGACCGTGCGGGCCGCCGCGCTGCGGCCCCAGGGCGGCGGCCGACTGCGGCTGCGCCCCCGCGACCTGCGCGTCGCGGTCCGCGAGGGTCAGGAGACCAACCTGGTGCTGTTCTGCGTGGACGCCTCCGGCTCCATGGCGGCGCGCAGGCGTATGACCGAGGTCAAGACCGCGATCCTGTCCCTGCTCCTGGACGCCTACCGGCGCCGCGACAAGGTCGGCCTGGTCACCTTCCGGGGACGCGAGGCCGAACTCACGCTGCCGCCGACCCGTTCGGTGGACGTGGCCGCGGCCCGCCTCGACGACCTGCCCGCCGGGGGGCGCACCCCGCTGGCCGAGGGCCTGGAGGAGGCGGCCCGCGTCCTGCGCCGCGAGCGGCTGCGGGACCCGAGGCTGCGTCCGCTCCTGGTCGTGGTCACCGACGGCCGGGCCACCGGCGGCAAGGGGGCGGTGGGCCGCGCGATGGCCGCCGCCGACCACGTCGCCGGACTGGGCGTGACCACCGTCGTGGTGGACGGGGAGTCCGGGCCGCTGCGCCTGGGCCTGGCCGCCTCCCTGGCCGCCCGCCTGGGCGCCGACCACATGCCCGTCAGCGAGGTCAGCGCCGACGCGCTGGGCACCGCCGTACGAGAGAGGGCCGCCTGATGCCCAAGGGACAGCCGCTCGTCGTCCCCGACGACGGGCTCACCACGCGCCAGCGCCGCAACCAGCCCGTGTTCGCCGTGCACACCGGTGACGGCAAGGGCAAGTCGACCGCCGCGTTCGGCCTCGCGCTGCGCGGCTGGAACCAGGGCTGGCGGATCGGGGTGTTCCAGTTCGTCAAGTCGGCGAAGTGGCGCATCGGCGAGCAGACCGTGCTGGAACGCCTGGGTGAGCTGCACGAGCAGACCGGCGAGGGCGGTCCGGTCGAGTGGCACAAGATGGGTTCGGGCTGGTCGTGGAGCCGTCGCAAGGGCGACGCCGAGGACCACGCGGCGGACGCCGCCGAGGGCTGGGCGGAGATCAGGCGAAGGCTCGCCGACCAGACGCACGACCTGCTCATCCTGGACGAGTTCACCTACCCGCTCAACTGGGGCTGGGTCGACGTCGAGGACGTCCTGGCCGCCCTGCGGGACCGCCCCGGCCGCCAGCACGTGGTGATCACCGGCCGCCGCGCCGACCCGCGGCTGCTGGAGGCCGCCGACCTGGTCACCGAGATGACCAAGGTCAAGCACCCCATGGACGCCGGGCGCAAGGGGCAGCGGGGCATCGAGTGGTGACCTCCCGAGGCGCCTCGGAGGGTTCGCGAAGCCGGACGGCCGGGCCCGCGGAGGCCGCCGGGGAGTACGCGGGAACCGGAGAAGCGGGGGCCGGACCGACGCCGTCGGCCCGGCCGACAGGGCTGCTCCGGCCGACACCGCGTGCACGGCCGACGGCGCTGCCCCGGCTGATGATCGCCGCGCCCATGACCGGGCAGGGCAAGACCACGGTCGCGACCGGGCTGATGGCGGCGCTGCGCGACGCCGGGTACGCGGTGAGCGGCCACAAGGTGGGCCCCGACTACATCGATCCCGGCTACCACGCCCTGGCCACCGGGCGTCCGGGCCGCAACCTCGACCCGCACCTGGTCGGCGTGGAGCGGGTGGCGCCGCTGCTGCTGCACGGGGCGCGCGGCGCGGACGTCGCCGTCATCGAGGGTGTGATGGGCCTGCACGACGGGCGGCTGGGCACGGACGGGTTCGCCTCGTCCGCGCACGTCGCGGCCCTGACGCGGACACCGGTGGTGCTGGTGGTGGACGTGTCGCGGATGTCGCGTTCGGTGGGCGCGCTGGTGGCGGGGATGGCCGCCTACGACCCGGCGGTCGAGGTGGTCGGGGTGATCCTCAACCAGGCGGGTTCGGTGCGCAACGTCGCCGAGATCACCCGGGCCACGCACCTGCCCGTCCTCGGCGTGGTCCACCGCGACGAGCGGCTCGCCAGCCCGTCCCGGCACCTGGGACTGGTTCCGGCGTCGGAGCGGGCGGAGTCGGCGCGCGTGGTCGAACGGCTCGGGGAGCACGTCGCGCGCCAGGTGGACCTGGACGCGCTGCTCGCGGTGGCCCGTTCCGCGCCCGCGCTGGACGCCCGGTCCTGGGATCCGGCACTGGCACTGGGAACACCCGCTCCGGGGTCCCTGCCCGAGGACCCGGCACAGGCGCGGGAGACATCGGTTCCCGGTACTCCGCTCGAAGGTCGGACACGGGCATGGGAAAACTCGGGTCCCGGCACCCCGCCCGAAGACCCGGCGCGGACGCGGGAGGAGTCCCAGGCTCCCCACGCAGCCCACACGGACCACGAGACCCACACGGTTCGTGCCCCCGGAGGACCCGGTGAGCGCCACACAGCCCACACCGACCACGGACCCCACGAACCCCCCGCGTCCCGGCGGCCGGTGGTCGCGGTGGCGGGCGGCCGGGCCTTCACCTTCCGCTACGCCGAGACCGAGGAACTGCTCACCGCCGCCGGGTGCGAGGTCGTCGCGTTCGATCCGCTGGGCGACACCGCGCTGCCCCCGGGCACCCGGGGCGTCTACCTCGGCGGCGGCTTCCCCGAGGTCTACGCCGGTGAGCTCGCCGCCAACCGCGGCCTGCTGACCCAGCTGCGCGAGGCGGCGCGGGACGGGGTGCCGACCGTCGCCGAGTGCGCGGGTCTGCTCTACCTGGCCGAGTCCCTGGACGGCGAGCCCATGGCCGGGGCCGTCCCCGCGCGCGCCCGGATGACGGGGCGGCTCACCCTGCGCTACCCCGAGGCGGTCTCACCGGGGGACACCCTGCTGACCCGGGCCGGAGAGCGGGTCACTGGGCACGAGTTCCACCGCACCGCCCTGACCCCCGGTGCCCGCGGCGACCTCCCGGCGTGGGAGATCGAGGGAGCGCCGGAGGGTTTCGCCTCACCGACGCTGCACGCCTCCTACCTGCACGTCCACTGGGCCGGACACCCCCGGCTCGCCGCCCGCTTCGCGGACGCCGTGCGCGCCGCCGTCTGACCGGGTGCCGCGGACAGCGGCACCCGGCCGGG
>NZ_QPFC01001370.1:0-1464 GCF_003427465.1 Nocardiopsis sp. TNDT3
GCCCGCCTCCCCGCTCGGGGGAGACGGGCCGCCGCCGTGTTCCTACTCGGAGTCCGCGCCCGCCGTGCTCTGGCGTTCCAGCTTCCGGTAGTGCCGCGCCCTCGCACCCAGGATCACCGTCGCCAGCAGCGTCGCGATGGCGGAGGCCACCAGCACGCCCGTCTTGGCGTGCGCCAGGTGCCCCGGGTCGTCGGCGAACGTCAGCTCACTGATCAGCAGCGACACGGTGAACCCGATACCGGCCAGCTGCGACATGCCGACGATGTCGATCCACTTCAGGCTGGGGTTGAGCTCGGCCCTGGTCACCTTGGTGGTCAGCCACGAGCCGCCCGCGATGCCGATCACCTTGCCGACGACCAGGCCCGCGAGGATGCCCAGCGCGGCCGTGTCGGTGAGGACCTCGCCGAAGCCGTCGAAGACCACGCCCGCGGAGAAGAAGGCGAAGATCGGCAGGGCCAGTCCCGCGGACCAGGGGCGCAGCAGCTGCTCCACGCCGTGGCTCGGGTCGTGGTGCTCGCCGGGCAGCTTGTTGGTGCGCATCAGCAGGCCCATGGCCACACCCGCGATGGTCGCGTGCACGCCGCTCTCGTGGACCAGGACCCAGATCACCAGGGCCAGGGGCACGTAGACCAGCCAGTTGGGGACCACCGACGCGTTGAGCCTGGCGGCCAGGCCCTTGCCGCGCTGGAGGTACCAGAAGACCGCCAGGCCCGCGGCGGCGGCCAGCAGGGCCACGAAGTTGATGCCGGACGTGTAGAAGACCGCGATGACGATGATCGCGCCGAGGTCGTCCACGATCGCCAGCGTCAGCAGGAAGGTCCGCAGCGCGGGCGGCAGTCCCCGGCCGATCACCGCGAGGATCGCGAGGGCGAAGGCGATGTCGGTCGCCATCGGGATGCCCCACCCGTGGAGGGTGTCGGGCGAGGTGAAGTTGATCGCGGCGTAGATGGCGGCGGGCACGATCATGCCGCAGATCGCCGCGACGATCGGCAGCATGGCCCGGCGGGGGTCTCGCAGCTCCCCGTGGACGAACTCCTGCTTGAGCTCGTTGCCGACGACGAAGAAGAAGATCGCCAGGAGGCCGTCGGCGGCCCAGGTCTCCAGGGACAGGTTCAGGTGCAGCGACTCGGGCCCGAAGGTGACCGCCCGCAGGTTCTCGTAGACATCGCCGAAGGGCGAGTTGATCCAGACGAGGGCGAGGATCGCGGCGCCGATCAGCAGGAAGCCGCCGACGCTGTCGCTGCGCAGGGTGTCGGCCAACCGTGAGAGCGGGCCGTGGCGCTCGGAGCGCAGAATCGGGTCGATGCTCATGTGCAACTTTCCGGGCGTACGACTGACAGGGACTCGCCGACCAGTCTTCCCGGCACACCTAGGCGCGGGCGCGCGCCTCGCCCATGCTGGCGGAAGATGGGATGAATGTCCAGCCCAGGGGCCATGTGTCCGTTCCGGGGCGGAGGAGGCCGG
>NZ_QPFC01000168.1:0-7116 GCF_003427465.1 Nocardiopsis sp. TNDT3
GTCCGGCGCGCCGGACCCCGTAGCGGATCCGGGCCGCCGCGCCCCATCGGGCTGCCGCCCCGGGACCGGGCCGCGGACCGGGCGAACCGCTGGGCCATCGCCAGGGGGTCGCTGCCGCGTCCACCCGTTCGCCCACCCGCACGCGGGCGCCCGCCCGGTGCCGGGCGGGCCAGTCCGGTGCGTCGCATCAGCTGGTTCTTCGCCGTCCTCAGGGGGTTCCTCATGGCGGTTTCCTCCTCGTCTGTCGGTCCCGTGTCCCGGTCGGCCACCCCGCCGCCGGGCGGATGATGACGAACGGAGCACGTTCCTCGTTCCTGTCTGTTGCGCTACCCCCAAGTGTGATATTGATGCGTCTTTCCTCGATCGGGCTGGCGGAGTGACCCCGGCGGGGAAGCCCGTCGGCGTGTCCCCCGGGAGGGTCAGCACAGGTCAAAGGGGTTCTTGAACCTTCGGAGGGCTCACGCGCCCTCGGACGGATCCCGTCGCGTTTCGCGCGGCAGTACCGGTGTCAGGGCGGCCGCCACGAGCTGCACGGCCGCGAGCAGGCCGAAGACCAAGCCGTACGCCTCCCCTTCGGGTGCGTGCCCCGAGACGGCCGTCGTCATCAGCGCGGCCAGGCCCAGGGCGCCGCCCGTCTGCTTGGCCGCGTTCATCAGGCCCGAGACGGCCCCCGCGTCCCCGGGGGCGGCGCCCGAGGTCACGACGGCGGTCAGCGGAGTGGTGAACAGGCCGCCGCCCACGGACATGAGGACCGCGGGCCCCAGCACCGCCGCGGCGTAGGTCTGCTCGGTCACCGCCGCGGCCTGCCAGGCGAAGCCCGCCGCGGCGGTGAGGCAGCCGACCCCGATCAGCGTTCGCGCCCGCACGAACCCCATCAGCCACGGGGTGACCAGCCAGCCCACGGCCATGGTGACCAGGGTGTGCGGCAGGAAGCCCAGGCCGGTCAGCAGCGGCCCGAAGCCCAGCTCGTCCTGCATGTAGAAGGTGAGGAAGTACCACATGGGCACCTGGAAGCAGACTCCGGCCAGGAACACCATGGCGTTGCCCGCCCAGACCGCGCGGCGGCGCAGGAGCCCCGGCGGCAGGAGGGGAGCGGGCGCACGGGACTCCACCGCGGCGAACAGCGCCAGGGCGAGGACGCCCGCGGCCAGCACCGCCACCGCGGCCGGGTCCCCCCAGCCGTGCTCCGCCGTGCGGGTGAGGCCGTAGGTGAGCGCGACCGTCCCGCCGGTCGCGGTCACCGCCCCGGGCAGGTCGATCCGTCCGCCGCGGCCCTCTCCCGGGCTCCGGCCACGCGGGTCCCGGCCAGGAGAACCCGTGCTGTGAGGGGCGCGGTCGTGGCGCTCCCGGTCACGCTGACCCGTGTTGGCCGGGTCGCGGTCGTGGCGTTCCCGGCCCAGGAGGTAGGGGGTCATGGCCAGCGCCGCGATGCCGACGGGCACGTTGACCAGCAGGACCGACCGCCAGGACAGCGCCTCGGTCAGCGCGCCGCCGAGGAGGTTGCCGACCGCGCCGCCCGCCACGCTCACCGCGGTCCAGGCGGCCAGCGCACGCACGCGGGCCCGCCCCTCGGGGAAGGAGGCGGTCAGGATGGTCAGGGTCGCGGGGGCCAGTACCGCCGCGCCCGCTCCCTGGAGCGCGCGGGCGGTGACCAGCAGGACGGGGGAGGGGGCCGCCCCGCCCAGCAGGCTGGCCGCGCAGAACAGCGCGAGCCCGGCGGCGAACACCCGCCGGTGTCCGTACAGGTCGGCCAGCCGCCCGCCCAGCAGCAGGAGGCCGCCGAAGGCCAGGGTGTAGGCGTGGGCGACCCAGGGCAGCCCCGTCGCGGAGAACCCCAGGGAGGAGCGGATCGAGGGCAGGGCGACGTTGACCACCGACACGTCGAGCACCACCATGAGCTGCGCGGCGCACACCAGGGCGAGCAGCAGGCGCGCGGTCGTCTCCCCCGTCCGGGTTCGGGGCACGTGACACCTCGTTCCAGCAAAGCAATGTGGTTACATTGATTTGAACGGTAGTGTCGACGTGGCCACAAAGCAATGTGCATACATCGATAAGGGGGTCGGATGAGCGCACCGACGCGCGGGCCGGGAGCCGAGCACGAACAGCGCCGCCTCCAGATCGCCGACGCGGTCCTCGCCGTGGCGGCCGAACACGGCATGGCGGCCGTGTCCCAGACCAGCGTGGCGGCCCGCGCCGGGGTCTCACCCGGCCGAGTCCAGCACTACTTCCCCGCCAAGCACCAGATGATCGAGGCCGCCTTCGACCGGGGCAACGCCCTGAGCTCCGCGCGCATCGCCGCCAAGGCGGGCCCGGGCGACGACCCGCGCCGCCTCCTGACGACCGTGCTCACCGAGCTGATCCCCTACGACGACGCCACGCGCGCCCACATGCGCGTCCGCCAGGCCTTCACCGCGCTCGCCCTGTCCGACGAGGCCATCGCCCGGCGCATGCGCGAGGAGTACGCGCGCTTCCACGGCCGGGTCGCGGACCTGCTGCGCCGCGGTCAGGACGGGGGAGCGGTGCCCCGCACCCTGGACCCCGCCGAGCGTGCGGTCGCGCTCGTCGCCCTGGCCGAGGGGCTGGCCTACTACGTGCTCGTGGACGTCCACCCGGCCGGGGCGGCCCGGGAGCGGGTGCTCGCCGAGATCGCCGCCCTCCACGTGCCCGGCCCCGGCGCGGAGGGCTGACCGGCCCCCGGCCGCCGCCGTTCCGGCCGCGAGCGCGAACACGGGTTCCGGCACTGACGGGTGGTCGGGAAGGAGGCCGGACCGCGCGGCCGGGTCGAGGACGAGGCCCCTCGCGGTGGTCTCGTCGGCCGGACCCGCGGCGCCAGCTGACGTCGGCTTCGCCGCGCCCGACCAGGAAGGCCTCACATGTCCGACGACCAGCACTCCCGAGGGGCGTACCCGCATGACAACCAGTGTCCAGCGGCTGATCGAGGCGGCACGCCCGGCGCCGCCGGCCGACCCGTTCGACTGGGAACAGGTCGAGCACCGGATCGGGGCGTCCGTGCCGCAGGACTACCGTGACCTCCTCGACGCGGGGGGCGGCGGACTCTGGCTGGGCTTCCTGAGGCTCCACGTTCCGGCGCCCGGCCCCGGCCTCAGGCACGTCGATCTCGAACGGTCGGGGCTGGAGTACCGACAGCTCCAGGACCTGTTCGAGGACGGGGTCGTGGAGCCGCCCGACGACCTCGCCCCTGATTCCGGACTGCTGCCCTGGGCCTCGACGGGAGCGGGGGTCACGCTCTACTGGCAGGTCTCACCGGGGACGGCGGCCGACGCGTACCCGATCCGGATCTCGGACCGGAGCGGCGAGGTGTGGGAGAGGCACGACCTGCCCACCACCGACCTTCTCCTGGGAACCGTCCGGGGCGAGGTGCGCGGTGAGCTGCTCCACGAGTCGTGGACGGAACGCGACGTGCTCTTCAGGTCCTACGCGCGGGAAGCGGCGCACGGCGGGTGACGCGCCCCATGCCGCGGTCGCCTCACCCCGTTCGGGGACGCGGCCCCGCGGCACACCGCGCTCCGGACGGTCACCGGAAAACCCGTCGCGCCCCGGGCGGCCTTCCCCGTAACGTGCTCCTCGCCGACCCCCGGCTCCTGCCCCTCCACGGCATGCCCGGCTTCCGAGAGGACCCCCCATGTGCGCCACCACCGCGCCCCCGGCCGCCTGTGACCTCGACGACCGGGGGCGGGCGTGACTGCGGGCACGGACCGTCTCCAGCCCCCGGTGACGCGGTGGGTGCTTCCCGCCCTGGTCCGGTACTCCTTCTCCGTGGCACCGGGTGCGGCCGCCCTGACCATGATGCTGGCCGTCCTCGCCGGTGCGGCCCCGGTCGGCATCACCATCGGGGTGGGCGCACTGGTGGACGGGCTCACCTCGGCCGCCGGCCAGGGGCTGGACGGTCCGGCGGCGCGGGAGTGCTACCGGTGGGTCGCCCTCATCGCCGTGCTCTTCCTCCTCACCCACGTCACCGAGTCGGCGCGCACGGCCCTGGGACGGGCCCTGGGCCGCCGGGTCACCGGCCGACTGAGGGAGCGCGTGATGGCGGCCGCCTCGGAACCGGCGACCGTCGGCCACCTGGAGGACCCGGCCTACCAGGGCAGACTCGGGCGTGCGCGGGGCGAGGGGACCATCGACATGCCGCCGGGGGAAGCGGTCTTCGGCCTGTCGGCCAAGGCCTCGTTGTGGGTGACCGCCGTCGGCTCCGCGGCCCTGCTCACCCAGGTCGCCTGGGGACTGGGGCTCATCGTCTTCGCGGTCTTCGCGGTGCTCCACCTCCGGCTGGTCCGCAACTACCGGACCGCCGTCGTCGAGACCGTGAACCAGACGCGGAAGCTGCGCCGTACGTCCTACCTGCGGGACGTGCCGACCACGCCGGACGCGGCCCGGGAGGTGCGCGTCTTCGGGCTCACGGCCTTCTTCCGCGACGCCTACCACGCCGAGTGGCGCGTGAACATGACCGAGGTCTGGCGGCGACGGCGCGAGCACCGCGTGTTCGTCGTCGTGGTCGTCGTGGTCACCGGCGTCACGGTCGCCTCGGTCTTCTACTACCTGGCACACCGGGCCGCCGCCGGAGGCACGACGGTGGGCGACCTGGCGCTGGGCGGCCTGGCCCTGCGGGCCCTCCTCCAGGTGCTCCGGGCGGACGAGGACGACCTGCGCACCAGCTTCGGCTCCAAGGCGGCCGCCGAGGCGTTCGCCCTTCCGGAGGCCGACCCGCCCGGCGGGTCCGACCCCGAGCCCTGGACGGAGCCGGTAGCGACCGTCTCCTGCGAGGGTCTGCGCTTCCGCTACGGCGGCGCCGCCGACGAGGTGCTGCACGGCATCGACCTCGACGTCCCCGAGGGGCAGTCGCTCGCCATCGTGGGCCTCAACGGGGCCGGAAAGACGACGCTGGCCCGGCTCCTCGCCGGTCTGGACGCTCCGAGCGGGGGCCGCCTGCGCGTCGGCGGAACCCCGGTGGAGGACGCCAACCGCCGGAGCTGGCAGCGCCGGGTGGTCGCCGTCTTCCAGGACTTCGGCCGCTACGAGCTGACCGTGCGGGACAACATCGCCTTCGGCTCCCTGGCCCACGCCGACGACGAGGAGGGCCTGCGGGAAGCGGCGCGCCAGGCCGGACTGCTGGAGTTCGTCGAGGGACTCCCGAAGGGCTGGGACACGGTGATGTCCAGCGGGTACGAGGGCGGGGTCGACGCGTCGGGCGGCGAGTGGCAGCGCGTCGCCATCGCCCGGGCGCTGTTCGGCCTGCGGCACGGCGCACGGCTCCTGATCATGGACGAGCCGGCCGCGAGCCTGGACGCCCGCGCCGAGGCCCGGCTCTACGACACGTTCCACGAGCTCACCGCGGGGGCCACGACCGTCGCGATCTCCCACCGGTTCGCGACCGTGCGCAGGGCGGAGCGGGTGGTCGTCCTCGACCGGGGCCGCATCGTCGAGGACGGCACGCACGAGGACCTGATGAGCGCCGACGGCCGGTACGCCGAGCTGTTCCGTCTGCAGGCGAAGCGTTTCGAGGAGGCGTCATCGTGATCAGCGCCCTGCGCTTCGTCCTCACGACCGGACCCCGCGTCGACGGGTTGCGTTCCCTGGTCGTGGTGGCGATCGCGATTCTCGAACAGGCCACCGGGATCGGTCTCGCCGTGGCGATCGGGCTGTTCAGCGAGGCGGCGAGCGGGGGCCCGACCAGCGGCCTGGCGGTGCTCGCGCTGTGCGTGGCGGTCTTCGTCATGCTCACCCAGGGCACCTTCGTCGCCGGCTACTTCACCCGCCTCCGGCTCCAGGAGCAGATCCAGAGCCACGTCGACCGCCGGTTCGTCGACGCGGTCGGCGCGACGCCGACGCTGGAGGTCCACGAGCGTTCGAGCCGCTCCGACAGGGCGGCGGCGGTGCGCGGGGCGCGGGGCGAGATCGGCCCGGGTTTCGACCGGCTGATGTGGCTGGCCGGAGCCGCGCTGGCCCTGGTCGCCTCGGCCGCCCTGATGGCCTCGGTCGTCCCCGTCCTGGCCCTGCTGCCGCTCTTCGCCCTCCCCGCCGTGCTGGCCACCCGGGCGGCGGACAGGAGGCGCGGCCGGGCCGAGGAGCGCGCCACGCCCAGGACCCGGCTGGCCGGTCACCTGTTCACGCTCGCCACGGCGGCCGCGCCCGGTCGCGAGACCCGCCTCTTCGGGCTGGCGGGCGAGTTGCGGCGCAGGCACCGCCGGGAGTGGGACTCCGCGGGCCGCGACATCGCCCGGACCGACGGACTGTCCCGGGTCCCGGTCGCGCTGGCCTGGCTGCTCTTCGTGCTGGCGTACGCGACCGCCGTCGCCCTGATGGTGCGGGCCGGACTGGTCGGCGACGCTCCGCTCGGCCTCATCGTCGCGGCGGTCGCGGTCAGCAGCCAGATCACCGGGCAGGTGCAGAGCCTGCTGAACCTGTCCTTCTGGACGCTGGAGTCGCTCCGGGCCACCCGGGCCTTCCTCGACGTGGTGCGGGACGGCGACGCGGAGCGGGCGGCCCTCGTGCCGACCGCGCCGGTGGCGGTGCCCGCCCGCCTGGAGAGCGGCATCAGGGTGGAGGGTCTGGGCTTCCGGTACTGGAACCGCGATCGGCCCGCGCTGAGCGACATCGACCTCGAACTCCCGGCCGGGGCCGTGGTGGCGCTGGTCGGGGAGAACGGCGCGGGCAAGTCGACGCTGGTCAAGATGCTCAGCGGCCTCTACCGGCCCGGTCAGGGGCGCGTCCTGGTGGACGGGACCGATCTCGCGCGGTTCGCCCCGGACCAGTGGCGCGCCCGGATCACGGCGGCCTTCCAGGACCCGGTGCGCATCGAGCTGTCCCTGCGGGACGCGGTCGGGCTGGGGCGGATCGAGGACCGCGGCGATTCGGAGCGGATCCTCCAGGCGCTGCGGACGGCCGGCGGGGACGGGCTCCTCGCCTCGCTGCCCGGGGGCCTGGACACCCGGCTCGGGCGCGGGTCGTGGGACGGCGAGGGGCTGTCCGGGGGCCAGTGGCAGACGGTCGCCAACGCCCGTGCGGCGATGCGGCGGGCGCCGCTGCTGCGGATCATGGACGAGCCCACCGCCAGCCTCGACGCGCGCGCCGAGGAGCGGCTGTTCCAGCAGTACGCCG
>NZ_QPFC01000169.1:0-1197 GCF_003427465.1 Nocardiopsis sp. TNDT3
GGCGGGGGGGGGGCACCCGCGACACACCAAAAAAGTTGCGCACGATCATGTTGCGTGCAACTTAATTCTGTTACGGTGGTGCCCACCGAACGGTTCCGCACGCGCAGGAGGGAACACCGTGGCCGACGAGCAAGGGGAGAACCCCCTCGCCCTGGACAACCAGCTGTGCTTCTCCCTCTACGCGGCCTCCCGGGCCATGACCGGGCTCTACCGGGAACTGCTGGGCGACCTGGAACTGACCTACCCCCAGTACCTGGTCATGCTCGTGCTCTGGGAGCGCGGAACGCTCACCGTCAAGGAGCTCAGCCGGGCCCTGCACCTGGACTCGGGCACGCTCTCGCCGCTGCTGCGCCGCCTGGAGTGCGCCGGGCTCCTGACCCGCGAACGCAGTTCCACCGACGAGCGCGTCGTCGAGGTCTCGGCCACCCCGAAGGGCGACGCGCTGCGCGCACGTGCCGAGGAGGTCCCCGAACGGGTCATGTGCTCGGCCGGGCTGCCCCGGGAGCGGGCCCGGGAGTTGCAGGAGGCGCTCGGCCTGCTCACGCGTTCGGTGGAGACCGCCTCCCGCAGGCACAGCCCGTGCTGAACGGGACCGCGGGCCCCCACCCGTACCACCACACCGATCACGGACCACGAAGGAGAGAGGCAACCATGGCCTACGACGTGATGTACACCGCCAACGCCACCGTCACCGGAGAGGGCCGCAAGGGCACCGGTCGCACCGACGACCGCCGCCTGGAGGTCGACCTGTCCGTGCCCAAGGGCATGGGCGGCGACGACGGCCCCGGCACCAACCCCGAGCAGCTCTTCGCGGTCGGCTACGGCGCCTGCTTCCACGGCGCCCTCAAGGCCGTCGCCCGCAAGGAGAAGGTCGACGTCGACGGCTCCACCATCGACGCCCAGGTCAGCCTGGGCAAGGCCGACGACGGTATGGCCCTGGCCGTGGCGCTGACCGTCACCATCCCGGGCGTGGACCAGGCCAAGGCCGAGGAGCTGGTCGAGGGCGCGCACCAGATGTGCCCCTACTCCCGCGCCACCCGCGGCAACATCGAGGTGACCCTGACGGCCAAGACCGCCTAGCGACACCTGCGCGGAGCCCCCCGAGGACATCCCCGGGGGGCTCCGTCCTGTCCGCCCGCCACCGCTCGCGGGCGCGCCCCGCGTCGAGGCGGCCGCCGCTCCCCACCGGCGCCCGCG
>NZ_QPFC01000170.1:0-3680 GCF_003427465.1 Nocardiopsis sp. TNDT3
CCGCCCTCCCTCCTTCATTCGCGATTTCGGACATTTCCGGCATTCCATCGAGTGGATTCTCCGGTGATGTAGCTCACATTCGCGGGCCACTCCCCCACACCGAAGGCGAACCGTGTTCGGTCGGTGCGCCCCGAGAAGGAATACCCGTCCCGAACGGATACGTTGACCTTTCGGGCGAGCCCGCGGGCGCGATCGGATCCGGGCGCCCTCAGGCCTGCCGAACGGGTGGTGGAATGACGGACACGGAAGCGACGCAGGGACCCGGCACCGCGCTGAGCGCCCACTGGTTCGAGCGTCCCGACCCCCTGGTACGACCGGCGGTCGTCACCGGGGCCTTCGACGTCCTGCACGTCGGACACGTCCGCTTCCTCCGCTCCATCGCCGACCGGGGGCTGCCCCTGGTGGTGGGCGTGGAGTCCGACGCGCGCGTGCGCGCCTGGAAGGGCCCGGGACGCCCCGTGAACCCTGCGGAGGAGCGCGCCGAGACCGTGGCCGCCCTGGCCTGCGTCACCGGCGCGTTCGTCATCGAGGGACCGCCCGAGGTCGCCGACTGGGCCTCCTACGCCGAGGTGCTGCGCCCCCTGGCGCCCGCCGCCCTGGCCTACACCGCCGGGGACCGCTACACCCAGGCCAAGATCCGCGGCGCCGAGGCGCTCGGCGCGCAGGCCTGGGAGCTGCCCTTCACCCCCGGCCGGTCCACCACCGCGGCCCTGGGCCGCCTCGCCCACTCCCTCTAGTACCGACAGGACCTCCCCGGCCCGTCGCGACGGCTCGCGGCTCCACCCGCCCTGTGACGCGTGCGGGCCCCTCCACGTGCCCGCAGGCGGCCTGGGAAGCGGTGCACACGCACCGGTGTTGACGCTTGCGTGGCGAATAGGCAAGCAGAACGAGGCTGTTCATGACAATGATGTCCGGCAGGCCCTCCTACAGGGCCCTGGTCAACGACGGGAGCGCGAAGGGGCAGTCACTGCCCCCCGGAATCACCCGACGCATCATCTCCTACGCCCGCCCGCACTGGCGGGTGATCCTGTGTTTCCTGTTGGTGACGACGGTCGGCGCCGGGATCGTGGTCGCCAACCCGCTCCTGCTCAAGGCCATCATCGACCGCGGCATCCTGACCGGGAACACCGCGCTGGTGGTGTGGCTGGCGCTCGCCGCGGCGGGGCTGGCGGTGCTGGAGAGCGGACTGACCCTGCTCGGCAGGTGGCTGTCCTCCCGGATCGGCGAGGGGGTCATCTACCAGCTGCGCACGCAGGTGTTCACCCACGTCCAGCGGATGCCGGTGGCCTTCTTCACCCGTACGCAGACGGGGTCGCTGATCAGCCGTCTGAACACGGACGTGGTGGGCGCGCAGCGGGCGATCACCTCCGTCCTGCAGTCGGTGGTGTCCAACGTGGTGAGCGCGACCGCGGTGATCGTGACGATGATCGCCCTGTCGTGGCAGGTGACGCTGATCGCGCTGGCCCTGGTTCCGCTGTTCGTGGTCCCCGCCAAGGTGATCGGGCGACGGCTGGCGCACATCTCCCGCGACGCGATGGACACCAACGCGGACATGAGCTCGCTGATGACCGAGCGGTTCAACGTCGGCGGGGCGATGCTGGTCAAGCTGTACGGACGCCCCGAGGAGGAGTCGGCGGGGTTCGCCCGGCGCGCGAGCCGGGTCCGGGACCTGGGCGTGCGCCAGGCGGTGTTCGGCTCGCTGCTGTTCAGCATGCTGGGCCTGATCACGGCGCTGGCCATGGCGATGGTCTACGGGGTCGGCGGCGTGCTGGCGATCGGCGGGGCCTTCGAGGTGGGCACGCTGGTGGCGCTGACCACCCTGCTCGCCCGCCTGTACGGGCCGGTGACGACGCTGTCCAACGTGCACGTGGAGATCATGACCGCGCTGGTCTCCTTCGACCGGGTCTTCGAGGTGCTGGACCTGGAACCGGGCATCAGGGAGAGCCCCGACGCACGGAACCTGCCCGGGGAGCGTCTGGGCGTGGAGTTCGACAACGTGTCGTTCCGCTACCCGGCGGCGAAGGAGTCGTCGGTGGCGTCGCTGGAGCTGACGCCGCAGGCGTCGGTGGACGAGGACACCCAGGTGCTGAGCGGGGTGTCGTTCCGGGCGGAGCCGGGGACGATGGTGGCCCTGGTGGGGCCGTCCGGAGCGGGCAAGACGACGCTGACGCACCTGGTGTCGCGCCTGTACGACCCGACCGAGGGCCGGGTGCTCGTCGGCGGGCTGGACCTGCGCGAGGTGACCGGCGACTCGCTGCGCGAGGCGGTCGGCGTGGTCACCCAGGACGCGCAGCTGTTCCACGACACCGTGGGGGCGAACCTGCGGTACGCCCGGCCGGAGGCGACCGACGCCGAGCTGGAGGAGGTGCTGCGGATGGCGCGGCTGGGCACCCTCCTGGACCAGCTGCCCAACGGGCTGGACACGATGGTCGGCGACCGCGGGTACCGGCTGTCGGGCGGTGAGAAGCAGCGGCTGGCGATCGCGCGTCTGCTGCTGAAGGCGCCGTCGGTGGTGGTGCTGGACGAGGCGACGGCCCACCTGGACTCCGGGTCCGAGGCGGCAGTGCAGGAGGCGCTGTCCGTGGCGCTGGAGGGCCGGACCTCGCTGGTGATCGCGCACCGGCTGGCGACGGTGCGCGAGGCGGACCAGATCCTGGTGCTGGAGGACGGCCGGATCCTGGAGCGCGGCACGCACGACGAGCTGCTGGTCCAGGGCGGGCTGTACACGGCGCTGTACCGGACCCAGTTCGCTCCGCAGAGCCGGTAGCGCCCGTGCCGGGGACCGACCCTGTGGGACGGTTTCCGGCGCGTCCGGGCGGCCGCCTGCCGGGAGCCTCTCCGGCGCCGGGGCGCGGGGCCTCCGGGGACCTGGGGTCAGTCCCCGCCGGACTTGCCGCCCTTCTCGGACTTCTTGTCCTTGGCTTTCTCGGCCTTCTTGGCTTTCTTGTCGTCCTTCTTGGACTTCTTGCCCTTCTTGGACTTCTCGTCCTTCTTCTTCCCGCCGTCCTTGCCCGGGCGGGCGGCGGCCTCGCGCCTGTCCTTCTTGCGCTCCTTCTTGGCCGCCTTGGAGTGCTTGGGCTTCTTGCGCTTCTTCGGCTTCTTGGCGTCCTTGGAGGTCACGTGGTCGGCCAGGACGGCGGGCAGCGGGGCGATACCGGGCCCGCCCTCGAAGATCCAGTCGTCGACGGCCTCGACCAGCTTGTCCTCGGTGACCTCCCCCAGCCACACCGGACGGCCTCCGGCGGCCCGCCCCGCCGAGGACGGCTGGACGACCACCACGTTGGCCTGGAAGCAGATGCCCAGGCACTTGCTGGTGCGGACGGGAACGCTGCGGCCGGAGTGGTCGTCGATGGCCCTGAGGCGGGCGAGCTGGGCCTTGTGGTCCACCCCGGGGACCTTCTTCTTGGTACCGCAGCAGCAGCCCCGGCACACCGTGAGCTGGCAGGGACGTCCTTGGGCCGTGTCCACTCTTCTCCCTTCACGCTCCCGTCGAGCCCCAGGAACCGTTAGGTTCGCCTTACCTCATCAGCGTAATCCGTGTCCGGAACCGTCTGACCAGCGGGTACGCCCTCGGGCTCGATGTCCTCCACCGGCGCGCCCCCGTGGCCGGGTCCGGCGACCACCACGGGGCGCCAGGTCTCGGGCAGTCCCGCGCCGCCGTCCCCGCCGTTCCACCCCGG
>NZ_QPFC01001371.1:0-2051 GCF_003427465.1 Nocardiopsis sp. TNDT3
GCCCGTGACGAACCGGCCGCCCGGACCGGCCGGGATCGCCGCGGTCGGACCCACGAGCGGACGGGACCCGGGGCACGGGTTCGCGCTCACCACGGGCGGGAGCCGCGGGACCGGCGCCACCGCCGCGCCGCGGCTGACCCGTGAGGGCGCCGACGTCGCCCACCCGGCCGGTCCGGGCGGCCGGTTCGTCACGGGCACAAGCGTGAACGGTGGGCTCAATGCCTGAACCCGGGCCGGGGCGCGCCGGAGCCGCGTGCGTTCCGGCCCTTCGGGCTCCCGCCACCTCCGCTGGCGCGTCAAAAAAGACGTATCGTGCGTGGTGTGTAGTTATCGTGTGCTTTTTCCGAATCGCATCCCGCGATCACCGTCGGATCACCCGGATTTCATCCGCCGTATCCGCGGTTACGGCTCCGGTGTGCTCACGACAGGAGTAGAGTCCACAACGCGGACAGCATGGTGCTTCCGGCACCGCACCCGTTCTTTGGGGCACTCCGGGTCTCGGCGTTCCCGCCGCCACCCGTCAGACGCTCGCGCGGCCCGACCACGTACGCCCGCCGCACGCTCCGGGAGACCGGTTCACCCACGCGCACCCGCCGGTGCCGCGCGCGGTCCGGGAACGCACCGTCCTTCTTCCATCCAGGACGAACCACACTCCAGGGACTTCCCATGGCCTATTACCGCATCCAGTTGCGCGACGGCTCCAACCACACGCTCCAGGCGGTGCGCATGCGCACCGACGCACGCAGCCTCTACCTGGAGGAGCGCACCGCCGGGGCGTGGACCGAGGTGTTCTCGAACCCGATCACGGAGGTGGAGCGCGTCCAGCGCCGCTTCACCGAGAACGACGGCACGTGGACCTGGCTCAGCGAGCGCCTGCCCGCCCCCGTCGGCGGGGTCCGCGCCTGGTGAGGCCCCGGCCGGGCGGAGGGATCCGCCCGGCCCCGGGCCCGCCGCGGAGCGGTCGATGGCGCCCCCGGGGGATGGCGGTCCCGCCCGAACTCCGCAGGCGTCCCGGCCCTCCGCTTCCCGTTCCCTGTCGGGTCCTTCCGCTGACGTGCCCTGAACAGGCGCCCACTCCCGGTACGGCGCGCACGGGGGCCGCGCACGAGCCCACCGGCGGAAGCCGGGCGCCGCGGGTGTGAGGGTCCGAAGCCGTGGTCCCCCGGTCCCGTGGCGCACGCCCCCTGGACCGAAACCCCTCTTACTTAACATTCATTAAGGAGGAGGGAGGGGAAAGCTGGATACCGTGGACGGCGGGTTCCCGCCCCCCGCATGGGCCCGGAGTACCCGACGGGGTACAGGAAGTGGAGAGACCAGGATGAGCGAGACGACCCCGGCGCCGGACACCCGCGCCTCCTCCGGCTCCGAGGCGCCAGCGCCGCGGAGGCGGGTGAACCGGCGCGAGCAGATCCTGCGCACGGCGGCCGACGTGTTCGCCTCGCAGGGCTTCCACAACACCTCGCTGGCCGACATCGCGGCGACGCTCAACATCACCCCGGCGGGGGTCCTGCACCACTTCGGCTCCAAGACCGACCTGCTCACCGCGGTCCTGGAGCTGCGCGACGACACCGACCCGGCGCCGGAGGGCAGCCGGATGCTGGACCACCTGGTGTCGACCGCCGAGCGCAACGCCGAGCGGCCGGGGACCACGCAGCTGTACGCGGTGCTGTCGGCGGAGAGCGCCACCGACGGGCACCCGGCGCAGGACTGGTTCCGGGACCGCTACACCGTGCTGCGCGGGGAGATCGGGAACGCCGTGCTGGACCGGCTCGGGCCGGGGCACCGGGAGGCCGCGGACACCCCGGGGCCGGACGGGCACACCCCGGCGGAGGCCGCGGCGTCGGCGGTCATCGCCGTGATGGACGGGCTCCAGGTGCAGTGGCTCCTCGACCCGGGTGCCGTGGACATGGCCGCCGTCACCGAGCTGGTGATCGACTCCGTGGTGGCCCGGCTGTCCCGGCAGGACTGACCGGGCGGGCGCCCGGCGCGGGAAGGCCGTCTCCCGCGGGGACCGCGGAACGCCGAAGGGGCGCCCGGAACCGCGCGGTTCC
>NZ_QPFC01001372.1:0-1089 GCF_003427465.1 Nocardiopsis sp. TNDT3
GTTGGGGGGAGAGCGCAGGGGCACGAACGTGTGGGCCGAGGGCTGTCACCAACTGCGGACCTCCTTGGGAGAGGGGCCGAGGGGCCGGATTACTCAGGTAGACGTCGGAAGGTCCGGGGAAGTTCCCCGCCTTTTGTCCGACACGTCCGTGACCGGCCGCTCCGCGCGGAGCGGCCGGACCGCCCGACCCCGGGCCGTCACTGCTGTTCGACGGGCACCGACGTGGTGGGGCGCGGCACCCGACGCGCCCCAGGGTCCCACGGGTGGAAGGCGCGCCGGTACACGCGCCCGGACCACGGGGCGCCGGTGGCGGCGCCGGAGAGGGCGCGGGGGTCCGCGCCGGTGCGGCTCTCGCGGCCGGTGCCGCGGACCGCGCCCGGACGCCCGCCTCCGCACGGACGGGCGTCGGCCGGGAACGCCAGGGTCCTCAGCGGCGGTGCCTTGCGTGGGCGCTTCCGCGCCTCAGCCGCGCGGGCCGCGCAGGGCCACCAGGTCGGGCTTGCCCGAGGCCAGCATCGGCAGGGAGGCGCGCACCTCCAGCTCGCGGGGAGCGGCGTAGGCGGGCAGGCGCTCGCGCACCCACGAGCGCAACTGCTCCAGGGAGGGCGGCGCGTCGGGGTCGGCGGGCACCACGACGGCGCTCACCCGCTCGCCCCACTCGGGGTCGGGTCGGCCCACCACCACCGAGTCGGCCACCGCGGGGTGCTCCAGCAGCCGGGCGTTGACCTGCCCCGGCACCACCTTGTGGCCGCCGGTGTTGACCACCTCGTCCACGCGTCCGAGCACGCTCAGGCGCCCGTCCCCGTCCAGACGGCCCAGGTCGTTGGTGCGCAGCCACCGCGTCCCGTCGGCGTCGGTGACCAGGGCGCCCGGATCGGCGCGGACCCCGGGCGCCAGGCGGTAGCCGCTCAGCAGCACCGGCCCCGACAGCAGGATCCGCCCGGCCCCGTCGGCCGAGGGGGACTCCACCCGCACCCGTACCCCGTCCAGCGCGACGCCGTCGTAGACGCACCCGCCGCAGGTCTCGCTCATGCCGTACGTGGTGACCACCCGGCCCCCGGCCCCGCGGGCCTCCCGCAGCAGGGCGGG
>NZ_QPFC01001373.1:0-3392 GCF_003427465.1 Nocardiopsis sp. TNDT3
GTCCGCCGACCGGGCGCCGCCCCGTGTCAGCGCACCGCGGGCTCGCGCGGCGCCAGCAGCGCGGGCAGGCGGGTCACCCGCTCCTCCGCCTCCGCCAGGGAGCGCGCGGCCATGTCCTGGAACTCCGCCAGCTCGGGGACGTCCGAGGCCCTGGTCATCTCGGCGTGGACGACGTGCACGTTCTCGCCGGCGATGCCCAGGCCCTCCAGGTACATGCGCATGTAGGGCGTCTGGAAGTCGAACGCCTCCTTGGGCGAACCCGGCCCGTAGCCCCCTCCGCGCGCGGCGACCACCACGGCCCGGGCGTCGCGCAGCAGCGACTCACCGGTGCGGGAGTCCTTGAAGGCCCCGGGGAAGGTGATCCTGTCGATCCACGCCTTGAGCGAGGCCGGGACCGTGTAGTTGTACATCGGGAGGCCGATCAGCAGGGTGTCCGCGTCCAGGACCTCCTCGATCAGGGGCAGGGTTCCCGCCCACTCCAGCTCCTCGGACGGCGACTCGGCCATGGCCGTCACCGCCGTCAGCGGCAGGGTGCCCCGCCTCTCCACCCGCTGGGCGAAGGAGCAGTAGGTGGCGGTGACCAGCGGCACCGGTTCGGCGGCCAGGTCCCGGTAGCGGTATCCCCCGTCCCCGTGCAGCCGTCGCCACTCCCTGGCGAACAGGCCGGTGAGGTACCTGCTCACCGAGTGGTCCGAGTGGCTGGAGTCCAGGTGCAGCAAAGACGTCATCGTTCTTCCCCCGTTCGGCGCGTGGCCGTCGTGTCCCGCGCGGCTCCGGGCGCGGGGTCCGTGTGCGGATGCGGTGGGGCACGCGACTCGTCCCCCGTGGATGTCGTCGCTGAGTGCTCCTACCCCTATGACGGAGAGCGACGGGGGAAAGTGACCGGCGGGAGGGGACGGGGATCGTCGGACGGTTCGGGAAAGACGTCGCGAGCAGCGCCGACACCGCCGCGGCCGCCCGCCCGCCGGGCCAGGGCCCGGTCGGCGGACGTCGCGGCTGGTGTGCGCTGGGTCACCGCTACGCCGGGTCGGCCACGGAGATCTCCAGCTCCCGCAGGCGCTCCGGGGCGCCGATGATCTCGATCCCGCTGACGCGGTCGCCGCGGACGGTGATCTCCAGCACGAACAGGAGCCGACCGCCGGGGGCGACGACGGCCCCGGGCATGCCGTTGACGAGCGCGGGACGGGCGAAGCGGGTCCTGCGGACGTTGTTGGCGGTCTCCCCGGCGACCTGGCGCGCACCGCGCAGCACCGCGGGCTCGCGCAGCCGGAGGGCCTGCGGGTCCGCCCGCCGCACGACGTCGGGGGCCAGGACCTTCAGCAGGCCGTCCAGGTCGCCCGCGCGCGAGGCGTCGAGGAAGGCGTCCACGACCTCGCGCCGCCGTGTGAGGTCCGGCTCGGGGACGCTCGTGGTGCCCTGCACCCTCTGCCGCGCCCGGCTCGCCATCTTCTTGGCCGCGGTCGGGGTGCGCTCGACGATCTCGGCGATCTCGGCGAAGGGGACGGCGAACAGGTCGTGCAGGACGAAGGCGACGCGCTCGGCGGGGCTGAGCCTGTCCAGCACGACGAGCAGGGCCAGGCCCACGGAGTCGGCCAGCACCGCCTCGCCCTCGGGGTCCGAGCCCCGGTCGTGGGCGAGCAGCGGCTCGATGTCGCTGACGTCCATGAACTCCTCGCGGCGGCTCTTGCGCGAGCGCAGCATGTCGAGGCAGACGCGTCCGACGATCGTGGTCAGCCACCCCGTCATGTTGGAGACCTCGCCGAAGTCCCCCCGGCACGCCCGGATCCACGTCTCCTGGAGGGCGTCGTCCGCCTCGGTGGCCGACCCGAGCATGCGGAAGGCGACTCCGCGCAGATGTCTACGGGAGCGTTCGAAGTGATCCGCCAGCTCGATCTGGCCGTTCATCGTTCACCTTTCCTTCGTCCGTGGCCGCTGCGCAGGCGCGTTTCGAAAGCGCGATAAAAGAGGAATGCGGCTGTAGGCATTGAATTACCGATATGGGTGGAATTAGTGCTTCGTGGCGGGGCAGGGGTGGTCGTCCTGGCTTCCCTCCTGGCGCCGCCAGCCCGGCCCCGCCCCCGGATTCGGGCGGTGTGAGCAGCGGATATGCGGTCGGTTCCGGCAGGCCTGTCGTACTCGGGGGATCGTGATCCGGGTGCGTGGGACGGTGGGGATTCCGGCCGCTTCGGGCTGATCCTCTTCATCCTAAACGGGTGAAGAGGGGTGTCACATGAGGGATCGCCGCTGGAGTATTCGCGCACTACAGCGTGTTTATGCGGCCGCGGTACGCGCCCGATTCACGCCTCCGGCGACACGGGTGTGCGGCTCCCCGCTGGCACGGTGGGTGCGGTGTGTGCGGTCCGTGTGGGAGTGCACGCGGAGCCAGCCGTGCGGCGTGTGGTGGTGGACGCCGGTGGCCCACTCGTCGGCGTGGAACTCCCTGCCTCAGAAGCGCGGCGTGTCCGGGGGCGGTGCGCGCGGCGGACCGCCCCCCGGGAGCGGTCAGCGGGTGAACACGAAGGGGCGCAGGCCGGGCGGCACGGCGGCGGGGTCCACGGGAAAGGCGGCCCACACGTGGGTGCCCAGGTCGGTCCAGGGCGCGAGGCGGTAGTGGCCCCAGGCGGCGGACAGGTTCTCGACCAGGAGCAGGCCGCGCTGGCCCTCGGCCCAGTCCCACTCGTCGGCCGTGCGCTGGTGCGGGACGGCCGGAACACCGCCCCCGCCGCCGCAGTCGGACAGGCCCACGCGCAGGGTGGCCGCATCGGGCATCGACAGCGCGCGCAGGACCTCGCCGTGGGCCCGGCCCGAATCGGTGTACTTGCAGCAGTTGGCGAACAGTTCGCTGGTGACCAGCGTGAGCGTGTCCACCAGGTCGGGGTCGAAACCGGACAGGTCGCGGGCCAGGTCGGCGCGGACCTCGGAGAGCCGGGACAGCGAACCGGGGTAGAGGCGGCGCTCCCAGTGGACGCGGGCGCGGCGGACGGCGGAGTCGAGGCCGGAGGAGTCGAGGTCGGAGGCGCTCATGCAGGAACCCCCTGTCGCTGCTCGTCCCAGACCCGGATGAGGGAGGCCAGTTCGTCCCACTCGGCGTAACGGGTGGGCGTGGTGCGATCGGTGAGAGCGGTGGGATGGGTGGGCCCGGCGGGGCGCACGACGCCGAAGCGGGGTGCGGGTTCGCCGAGCAGGTCGCCGCCGGGGTCCTCCCGCCACTGCTGGACCAGGGCGGCGGCGTGTTCCTGCACGAGGGCGAACGCGCGCCGGACCTCGTCCGTCTCCGGAGCGGGTTCGGCACCGCGGAGCACGGGGACGCGGGGCGCGGCGGAGGCGGTCAGGCGCTCGTGGGCGGCGAAGTAGGGGCGGACCAGGTCCGCGTCCTCGGCCGGGATGACCTC
>NZ_QPFC01001374.1:0-2234 GCF_003427465.1 Nocardiopsis sp. TNDT3
GAGCCGGACACGGGCCTTCCCCGGGGACGCGGTCGTCAGGACGTGCGCGTGTCGGGCGCCGTACGCGCCGCTCCGACTCAGCGGGCCCCGGATGCCCTGAGGATGTCACCGGGCAGCACCTCGGGCAGCCCGCGCCCGCACCCCGCGCACTCCGCCCGGCGCCGCACCGCGTAGGCGGCCGTGGCCACCCCCAGCGCCGCGCCCCACACCGCCATCGACGCGAACGCCACCGTGTGCAGCGGCTCGGCGGTCAGCAGCGAACGCGCCTGCGCGTCCAGGAGCTCCACCACGACGCTGCGGCCCATCGCCACCAGCGCCACCGCCACCAGGGTCGCGGGCACCACCGCCAGCCCCACCGGCACCCGGCGACCGGCCAGACCGGCCGTCCACCACGGGAAGCGCACGCCCCAGCGCTGCACGAGCCCCAGCATCAGCACCACGCCCACCAGGCCGGCCGTGCCCAGCCCCACCCCGATGACGATCGTGCCGCCGTCGGCCGCCATGGCGTCGAACTGCTCCCGGCCGACCCCCACCGGGATCCCGAAGAGCCAGGGCAGACGCAGCGACGGGTAGAACAGGGCCACCACACAGGCCAGGGCCACCGCGATCCGGCCCACCCGCAGCGCCCGGGTCCGCGCCGCGCGCTCACGCCCGGCGTTCCACTCCGGCGCGCGCCCGCAGCGCTGGCAGGCGCCGCGCACCGCACGGCGGTGGGTGAGCGCCGCCGCCACCCACACCGCCACGCCCGCCGCGAAAAACAGGGTGGACAGGTGGGAGGCGGTGAAGGTCGCCTCCGCCCACAGCCGCAACAGGTCGGGCACGGCCCACCCCGCCACCGGCAGGATCATCGAGTACCCCAGCCAGGACAGCAGCTGACTGTCCACGAACACCAGCAGCACCACCGCGCCCAGCGTCCAGCAGACCGCCTCGACCACACGGCCCCCGGCTCCCCGCGGGCGCAGCATGAGCACGGCGCACACCGCGCCCACCGCGCCCAGCAGCAGGGACACCGCCCCCGGGACCGTCCGGGCGTTCAGCGGCCCCGAGGCGTCCGGGGCGACCAGGGAGAACAGCGAGCCGAACCCGCCCTGCCCGGGGACGCCCGCCGGGACCACCCCGCTCAGCCAGGCCAGCCCCAGGGCCAGGGCCACCGCCGACCAGGTCAGGGCCGTCCAGGGGGCGGCGGTGGGCCGCAGGTGTTCGTGGCGGATCCGGGTGACAGATGGTGGGGCGGCCATGGCCTGCTCCTCGTCTCAGGTGCGGTCGTTACCACCCACACCCTCGCGCGCACGGCACCGGGCGCACCTCACCGTGCAGCGGGATCCGCCTCCCCCGGGCGGGGGAGATCGGGCGCCCCGCGCGGACGCCGCCCCGTGCCCGGCCCGGGCCGCGGCCCCGCCGTCGCGTCGGTCTACCCCCGGCCGGTCCGGTGGGCCTTGTCCAGGGCGGACAGCACCACCTCCACGGACTGGGCCCCCGAGATGCCGACCGCGCGGTCCATGACGAAGAAGGGCACCCCGGTTGCACCCAACCGGCGGGCCAGGGCGATGTCCTCGCGCACGTCCTCGGCGTGCTCCTCGCCCTCCAGCACCCGCCGCGCCTCCTGGGGCTCCAGCCCGGCCTCGGCCGCCACCTCCACCAGGACGTCGGCGTCGCTGAGGTCGCGGGCCTCCACCAGCTGGGCGCGCATGAACCGCTCCTGCGCCCGGCCCTCCAGGCCGCGGGTCCGGGCCAGGTGGATCAGGCGGTGGACGTCGAAGGTGTTGACCATGAACCCGCCCGCGAAGTCGTAGTCCAGGCCCTCCTGGGCGGCCACCCGCGTGACCTGCTCGGTCATCGACCGCACCTGCTCGCGGGGCGCCCCCATCTTGCGCGAGAGCGAGTCGTAGACCGGCTCACTCACCCCCGGCGGGAAGGAGGGGTCCAGCTGGAAGCTGCGCCAGCGCACCCGGACCCGGTCGGCGTGCTCGAACAGCTCCAGCGCCCTCTCCAGGCGCCGCTTGCCGATGTAGCACCACGGACAGACCACGTCGGACCACACCTCGACCTGCACAGGCCAACCCCCCACTCACCCACACGTTCCCCAGGCGCCTTTGCCGCTCCGGCTCCGAGCCACCCTAACCGGCACCCGGTACCGGCTACGGCGCGCGGACCCCGCGGCCCCACGGCACGACCCCTAGCCGTCGAGGCCGCCGTCCGCCAGCGCCCAACCGGGCAGCTCCTCGGTGCGCTCG
>NZ_QPFC01000171.1:0-5916 GCF_003427465.1 Nocardiopsis sp. TNDT3
CCCCACCGAGGCCCCCTTCCGCCGGATGGATCTCCGTCCCCCAAGTCTGCCCAAGGCCCGGACGTGTCCGTGATCACCCCCGCTGAAGCGCTTCGTCCCCGTACGGGGGTGTTCGCCGCCGAATCCGGCGCGGAGGCTTCACGGGGGAGCGCGGCGCCGCTACGGTTGCGGGCCACCGGTGACCGCGGAGCCGCGCGGGGTAGGGACACGGGTGACACGTGCGACGGAGAGGGAGGCCGCGTGGCCGCAGCGCTGGACCGGGCCAGGGACACCGGCAGGCACTACCGGAACCTGGGCATGGACGCGTACTGGGAGCTGCGCAGGCGCAGGCCCGCCCTCGACCACCTGGTCCGGGCCTACGAGCGCTACGCCGACCGCAACGGCAACCAGCTGGCCGGAGCGGTCACCTACTTCGCCTTCCTGTCCTTCTTCCCCCTGCTGGCGCTGGCCTTCGCCGCGGTCGGCTACCTCGCCGCCGTGCAGGTCGAGGTGGGCGACTACCTCCAGCAGGCGCTGGACGGCGTCCTGCCGGGCCTGTCCGAGCAGCTGCCCATCGACGAGATCGCCCAGGCCCGCGTGGGCGCCGGTGTCATCGGTGTGCTCGGTCTGCTCTACGCGGGCCTGAACGCGGTGTCGGCGCTGCGCGAGGCCCTGCACTCCATCTGGCTCAAGAACCTCAGGGAGGGTCCCAACATCCTCCTGCGCAAGCTGGCCGACCTGCTGGTCATGCTGGGCCTGGGCGCGGCGCTGCTGCTCGCGGTGGCCTTCACCAGCGTCGCCCAGACCGCCACGCAGTGGCTCCTCGGGCTGGTGGGCCTGGACGGTTCGCTCCTGGCCAACCTGTCCCTGCGCGCGCTGGCCCTGGTCATCGCGGTCGGCGCCAACATAGTGATCTTCGTGCTGGCCTTCGCGCTGCTGTCGGGCAGCGGGCGGCCCACGCGGATGATGTGGAGGGGAGCCCTGCTGGGGGCGGTCGGATTCGAGGTCCTCAAGGCCGCGGCGGCGGTGCTGCTGGCCGGGACGCTCGGCAACCCCGTCTACGCGTCCTTCGCCGTCCTGGTCGGGCTGCTGGTGTGGATCAACCTCGTGATGCGCCTGGTGATGTTCAGCGCGGCGTGGACGGCCACGTGGCTGCCGATGCCGCCGCCCTACACCGGCTCCCTGCCCCTGCCGGAGGAGCACGGCATGGACTGGACCCGCCCGGACTGGGTCTCGGGGGTGACGGCGCGGGTGGCGGCGCGGGAGGCGGCCGAGCGCCGCCGGGCACGGCGCGCGCTGGCCGGGGTGTTGTCCCTGCTGGGAGCGGCCGGTGCCGCGGGCACCACGGCGTGGGCGCTGCGCCGACGCCGCGGCGATCGCGTGTAGGCGTTCCGGCGGCACGCCCGAAACAGAAATTCTTTCCACGGAATTCGCATGAAGCGAGGCGATTGTCCCGTATGTGTGCGGTGCGTGAGGGGTAGTCCTCCCCTGTCCCGGTTGACCGGTTCTCCGGGGCGCGACGGTGCGACGGCCGGGGACGGCCGCAAACACCCCCTTCGGAGGGCAGATGGGAATCGCATTCAACTCGTCCGAACGCGCGACGATCGGAGTGGAGTGGGAACTCCAGCTCGTCGACCGGCGCAGTCGGCACCTGAGACAGGAGGCGCCCAAGCTCCTGGCCGAACTCCCCGAGCTCAGCTCCGACTCCGCCCCGCCGCTGCGCCACGAGCTCATGCAGTCCCAGGTGGAGGTCGTGACCGGGATCTGCGAGACGGTCGAAGAGGCCAAGGGCGACCTGGGCCGCAACATCGACCGCATGAGGGAGGTCCTCGCGCCCTGGGGGACCACGCTGACCTGCTCGGGAACCCACCCCATCGACGACTGGCGCGACCAGGAGCTCAGCCCCGGCGAGCGCTACGGCGAGCTGGTCGAGCAGATGCAGTGGCTGGTCCGGCGCATCCTGACGTGCGGCGTCCACGTCCACGTCGGCGTGCGCGACAGGGACAAGGCCATCCCCATGGTCAACGCCCTGTCGCGCTACCTGCCGCACTTCCTCGCCCTGAGCGCGTCCAGCCCGTTCTGGGGCGGACAGGACACCGGCCTGGCCTCCTCCCGGTCCGTCATCTTCGGCACGCTGCCCACCGCGGGGCCGCCGCCGAACCTTCCGCACTGGGCCGCTTTCGAGGAATACCTCGAAACGCTTCTCCGGGCAGGTACCATCGCCTCTATCAAGGAAGTGTGGTGGGACATCCGTCCGCACCCTGATTTCGGCACCATCGAGATCCGGATGTTCGACGGTATTCCCACCCTGCGCGAGGTGGGAATGGCCGCCGCGCTCTCTCAGAGCCTGGTGGAGCTGTTCGATCACCAGCTCGACCGCGGGTACGGTCTGCCCAGCCCGCCGTCCTGGGTGGTGAAGGACAACAAGTGGCGTGCCACCCGCTACGGACTCGACGCTCGTGTCATCACGGACGCGCGCGGAACCACGGTTCCGCTCCGCGACGACCTGTACGAGCTGGTCCGCGAGCTGAAACCGGTCGCGACCCGCCTGGGTTGCGCCGAGGACCTGGACCTGATCTCCGAGATCCTGGACAAGGGCGCCTCCTACGAACGTCAGCGCGCGGTCATCGCCGAGGGCGGGACCCTCGACGACGTCGTGGACATGCTCGCCGCCGAGCTCCAGGGCGGTCCTCCCACCCGCGCAAGGGTCGGTGCCGGCGACGGAGCCGGTACGCGCTGAGACGTGGAGAAGAGGGGACCCTCGCATGCAGGGACATGACCTGCCGGAACAGTTGACCGCTTTCCTGGCGCGGCACGGGCGGGAGCTGAGCGGCTTCCGCCGGGACCTGCACATGCACCCCGAACTCGCCTTCGCCGAACACCGCACCACGGGGCGGATCGCCGAACGCCTGCGCGAGGTGGGCCTCGAACCGCGGGAACTGCCCCAGGGCACCGGTCTGGTCTGCGACATCGGATCCGGCACCGGTCCCCTGGTGGCCCTGCGCGCCGACATCGACGCCCTGCCACTGACGGACGAGAAGGACGTCCCCTACCGCTCCACCGTGCCGGGGGTCGCCCACGCCTGCGGGCACGACGTGCACACCACGGTCGTGCTGGCGGCCGGGGTCTTCCTGGCGCAGCTGGAGAGGGCGGGCGCGCTGCCTGGCCGGGTCCGGCTCATCTTCCAGCCCGCCGAGGAGCTCCCCGGCGGCGCCGTGGAGGTGATCAACGCCGGGGCCATGGAGGGCGTGGACCGCATCTTCGCCCTGCACTGCGACCCCCGCCTGGTGACGGGCCGGGTCGGGCTGCGCACGGGCGGCATCACCGCCGCCTGCGACCAGCTCATGGTGCGCCTGTCGGGCCCGGGCGGGCACACCGCGCGCCCGCACCTGACCTCCGACCTCGTCTACGCCCTGGGCAAGGTCGTCACCGAGCTGCCCGCCGCGCTGTCGCGGCGGATCGACCCCCGGGCCGGGTTCAGCCTGGTGTGGGGCAGGATCAGCGCCGGCTCCGCGCCCAACGTCATCCCCGACGACGCCGTCGCCGAGGGCACCGTGCGCTGCCTGGACGACGAGGCCTGGCACGCGGCCCCCGACATCATCAAGGGGCTGGTGGAGTCGGTGGCCTCGGCCTACGGCGCCGAGGCCGAGGTGACCTACCGGCGGGGCGTGCCGCCCACCATCAACGAGGCGACCAGCGTGGCCCTCATGCGCGAGGCCGTCACCGCCGCCCTGGGCCCCGAGGCGGCGGCCTCCACCCCGCAGAGCCTGGGCGGCGAGGACTTCGCCTGGTACCTGGAGCACGTCCCCGGCGCGCTGGCCCGCCTGGGCACCCACTCCCCGGACTGGGACGGCCCCATGCTGGACCTGCACCGGGGCACCTTCGACGTGGACGAGCGCGCCATCGGCACGGGCACCCGCTTCATGGTGACCACCGCGCTGACGGCGCTGTGGGAGAGCTCGCGCCGCGACACCCGCGTGGACACCGAGGAGGCCATGGCCTGACGCGGCCCGCGGGACGGGGAGCCCCGAGCCGCCGCGCGCACCGCGGCGGACCCCAGCGCGCACGAGCGCATAGCACCACCCGACTCCCCGCCCGCCGCCCCGGCCGCCCGACGCGGCGACCCGCGTCCGCCTGTCGGGGCGGCTCCCCGGCTGGTGGCATCCTGAATCCATGAACCAGCCACTCACAGTCGACCAGATCCGGCGGGCGCCGAAGGTACTGCTGCACGACCACCTCGACGGCGGGCTGCGCCCGGCCACCGTCGTGGAACTGGCCCGGGAGACCGGCTACACCGGTCTGCCCACCTACGACGCGCAGGAGCTGGGGCGGTGGTTCCGCGAGGCCTCCGACTCCGGCTCGCTGGAGCGCTACCTGGAGACGTTCGCGCACACCACGGCGGTCATGCAGACCCGTGACGCCCTGGTGCGGGTCGCCGCCGAGGCCGCGGAGGACCTGGCCGCCGACGGCGTGGTCTACGCCGAGCAGCGCTACGCCCCCGAGCAGCACCTGGAGGCCGGGCTCACCCTGGAGGAGGTCGTCGAGGCCGTCCAGGAGGGACTCGAACTCGGCCGGAAGCGCGCCGCCGACCAGGGGCGCAGCATCCGCACCGGCCAGCTCGTCACCGCCATGCGCCACGCCGCGCGCTCCTCGGAGATCGCCGAGCTGGCGGTCCGCTACCGCGACGCGGGCGTGGCCGGGTTCGACATCGCGGGCGCCGAGGCGGGCAACCCGCCCACCCGGCACCTGGACGCGTTCGAGTACCTGCGCCGGGAGAACTTCCACTTCACCATCCACGCGGGCGAGGCGTTCGGCCTGCCCTCCATCTGGGAGGCCCTCCAGTGGTGCGGGTGCGACCGCCTGGGCCACGGCGTGCGCATCATCGACGACATCGACACCGACACCGGCGGCGCCCCGCGGCTGGGCCGCCTGGCCCAGTACGTGCGCGACAAGCGGGTGCCGCTGGAGATGTGCCCCAGCTCCAACGTGCAGACCGGAGCCGCGGAGTCCATCGCCGACCACCCCATCCGGCTCCTGCGCGACCTGCGCTTCCGCGTCACCGTCAACACCGACAACCGCCTCCAGAGCGGCACCAGCCTGTCCGAGGAGTTCGCCCGCCTCTGCGAGGCCTTCGGGTACGGCTGGGACGACGTCCAGTGGTTCACGGTCAACGCCATGAAGTCGGCCTTCCTGCCCTTCGACGAGCGCCTCGCGCTGATCAACGGGGTCATCAAGCCCGGCTTCGCGCAGCTGAAGTGGACGACCTCCTGATGGACGGACCCAACCCCACCACCCACTACTCCACCTTCACGCGGGTGGCGGCGATCGTGTGGACCGTGATCGCGGCCCTGCTGCTGGTGGACGTGCTCCTGCGCGGCGAGGGCCGCCAGGCCTGGATCGCGGGGGCCCTGCTGATCGCGACCGTCTCCGCGGTGTACCTGGTCTGGCTGCGCCCGCGCGTGGTCTCCACCGAGCGCGGCCTGAGGGTGGTCAACCCGCTGCGCGAGACCTTCGTGCCGTGGGCGGCGGTGCTCTGGGTGGACGTCACCGACGTCCTGCGGGTGCACACGCCGGGGGGCGTGGTGCGCTCGTGGCCGCTGCGCGAGACCAAGCGTCAGCGGGTCCGCGACAACATGCGCCGGGAGGGGGGATTCCTCGATCCGGACGACGACGGGGACCCCGCCTCCACGCGTCCGGTGGACCTGGCCGCCCGACAGCTGCGCCAGGACGCCGAGCGCCACAAGGCGCGCCCGCTCAGCGGGCCGGTCAGGGACGTGGACGGGGCGGGCCCCGCCGCGCTGGGTGCGGAGGACGAGCCCCAGACCATGGTCCCCCTGGAGGTGATCGTGGTCATCGGCGCGACCGCGGCCCTGCTCGTGGCGGTGTTCCTGCTGGCCTGAGCGCCGCCCCTCCCGGATCCGACCCGGTCCCCACCCC
>NZ_QPFC01001375.1:0-2931 GCF_003427465.1 Nocardiopsis sp. TNDT3
GGGGCACGACGTGGGCCCAGTCCGGCGGTGGCGGCGGCGCGGACGGGCCGCCGACCAGTCCGACCGCGACCGGTACCGCCGGAGGCCGGTCCGGCCAGGGCGTGTGCCCGTCGGTGAGCACCAGCAGCAGGTCCGGACGGGGACGCGCCGCCACCGCCGCCGCGATCCCCTCGCGCAGGTCGGTGCCCCCGCCCCCGACCAGCCGGACCTCCTCGGCCCGGCGCACCGTCTGCACGGGGTGGGCGCGCAGGTCGCAGCAGACCACCCGCAGCCGTCGGCCGGGGCCGCAGACCCGGGCGAGCACGGCGGAGGTCTCGGTCAGGAACACCTCCAGCACCGGGTCCGGAACGCTGCCGGAGGTGTCCACCACCACGGCCACCTCCGGCGCCGGGGCGACCATGGACGGCAGCACCGCCGTCCCGCCGCGGACCCGCGGTCCGGGACGGCGCGAGGGGCGCCGGTAGGAGAAGTCCGTCCGGCCCGCGGCCCGGTGCGCGCCCCGCCGCACGACCGCGCCCAGCCGGGCCCGCCAGTCCACCGAGGGGCGCAGCCGCTCCCGCGCCCACCGCAGCCACCCGCCCGGGACCCCGGTCCGCGCGGCGGCCCGCGCGGTGATCTCCCTGGCCAGCGCCAGCTCCAGCAGGTCCCGCTCCAGGCCGTCCAGGCCGCCGGAGGCCCCCGCCGACGCCGTCGTTCCCCGTGTCCCGTGGACGGCGCCGCCGCAGTCCACCGGGTCGGCGACGCTCCGCCCGCCCCGGGAGTGGGCCTCCTCCAGCACCTCGATCAGCGACACGTACTCCTCGGCCAACCGCCCCTCCGGCAGGCCCAGCGCGCGCGGCGAGAGCACCCCGTCCGGGACGGTCAGCCCGTCGGCCTCCAGGTCGTCGTTGACCTCGGCGTCCGCGGCCCGGTTCCACAGGCGCGCGTCCCGCCCGGAGTCCCCGCTTCCGCCGGAAGCCGGACCGAAGTCCCGCCCGGACCCCGGCGCCGCCCTCCCCGCGACGGCCCCTTCGGAGTCCGGGGAGCGCTCGGCGTGGCGGCGGACCAGGTGTCCGATCCCGTGCAGCAGCCACCAGCCCAGCTCCTCCACCGGGGTCGCGGCCACCGTGCCGGGGTCCAGGTGCACGTTCCACCGGGTGTCGGTGGGCAGTGCCCGAAAGTCCGGGTCGGCCACCGGCTCGCCGCCCTCCTCGTCCAGGCGCGGCTCCAGGACGACCGGGGTGAGCGCGAACAGCGCGTGCGCCAGGTACGGGGCGCGCGCTGCCGCCCACAGCCGCGCCGACGCGAACCGTTCCAGGGTCGGGGCCCGCCTATCCCGCGCGTTCACGGCAGCATCCCCGCCGAACGCAGGGCCGGGGCCAGGTCGAGCAGGGCCCGGGGTGTGGCCGCGCCCTCCGGCCGTCCGGCGGCCAGGGTGCGTGCGGCGGTCGCCGCCACGTCCGGGACGGTCCGCGCCACCCGGGCCACGACCTCCCAGGACCGCTCCCAGACCTCGACGCCCCCGTCGGCGACCACGTGTGCGGCCAGTGCGCCGAGCAGGGCGTACAACCGGTCCGCGCGGTCGGGCAGCGCCGCGGAGGGGTCGGCGAGCAGTTCCTCGGGGGAGGGCAGGTCCAGGGTGCGCAGCCACGACAGCGCCTCGAAACCCGCGGCCTCGCCCACCGCCCCGACCACCAGGGCGGCCACGGCCTCCTGCGTGCCGGGGTTGGCCCGGCCCGCCGCGAGGGCCACCGCCGCCATCTCCCAGCTGCGCGGGCTCGGCCAGCCGCGTCCGGAGCGCTCGGGGGAGTCGGGGACCGACAGCACGAGTCCGGGGCGCACCCGCAGGAACGCGCCCACGGTCGCCCGGGCGGCGGCCACGCGCGCGGGGCCCGGCGGCTCGGGTCGGTGCGGCTCGGAGGCGAAGCCGTGGACGAACCCCTCGGCCACGTCGGCGGCGCCGACCTCCCAGTCCAGGTGGACGAGCCGGTTGGCCAGGGGTGCGGACAGCTCCCAGCCGTCGGCGGCCAGACCGGGCGGGTTGGCCGCGGCGACCACGCGCACCCCCTCGGGCAGGGCGAGGTCTCCCACGGCGCGTTCGAGCACCACGCGCAGCATGGCCGCCTGGACCGCCGGGGGCGCGGTGGTCAGCTCGTCGAGGAAGAGCAGGCCCGAGCCCCGCGCGGCCAGGCGCTCGGCCCAGCGCGGGGGAGCGAACCAGGTGCCGTCCTCGCGGACGACGGGCAGCCCGGAGAAGTCGCTGGGTTCGCGGATGGAGCCCACCACCACCTCCACGGGCAGCTCCAGCGCGCGGCCCAGCGCCGTCACCGCGGAGGTCTTGCCGGTCCCCGGCGCGCCCCACAACAGGACGGGCAGGTCGGCGCGGACGGCGAGGGCGAGCGCCGTGCGGACGGCGGAGTGGGACGTCATCTGGTCCTCCTGGGGTGTGCGGGCAGGGCGGAGCGGCGCGTGGCGCGCGTCCCCGCCGGTGGCGAAGGTGTGCTCCCTCCATGAGTCAACGTAGGTTGACCCACGGAAAAAGTCAATCGAAGTTGACGAGAGGGTGGTGCGATGGGATGGCGGGTCGCGCCCCGCCCTCCGGGCGCGGGTGCGAGGCGGTCCTGCTTTGCGGCCCGTCCCGGCAGGGGTTACCGTGAGAATCCGGATGTTGAGATCATCTGGCCTCGGGGGGCGACCCCGCCGAACCGCCCGGGCGCTGCCCGCGTGAGGAGAACGTTTCTAGTGACACGCACCGGTGCCAGTGGGCCCCTGCTCAAGTGCTCGTTCTGCGGAAAGGACCAGGGCCAGGTCCGCCGCCTCATCGCAGGGCCCGGTCACATCTGCATCTGCGACGAGTGCGTCGGCCTGTGCAACGAGATCATGGAAGAGGAGGAGGGCGTCCTCCCCTCGGAGGCCGACTGGGACTCGTTGCCCAAGCCCCGTGAGATCTAC
>NZ_QPFC01001376.1:0-2994 GCF_003427465.1 Nocardiopsis sp. TNDT3
TACCGGTCCAGGACGCCGCGCCGGTCGTCCGACGTGACCGGCGGTGCCGATGCCCCGGAGGTGTCCGGGGCCCCGGTCCCCCGGGAGCCGTCGGAGTCCCCGTCGCTCCCGTCGCCGGGGGCGGGAGGGCTCCACTCCAGGCCGAGGAAGTGGGACCCCCGGAAGTGGACGGGGTTTTCGGTGTCCAGGTGCGGGAAGGGCGGGCGCCGCTCGCCCTCGCCCCCGCTGTCGGCGGGCCCCTCGCCCCGTGCCGCCCGGTCCAGCCGGCCCGCGGTCTCGCCGGGGAGCAGCTCCACACCGGTGACGGTGAAGTGGTGGGGCGCCGCCTCGCCCTGGACGTGGACGAACAGGTCGTGGGAAGCCTCGTAGGCGGCGAACCTCTCCGTGGAGGAGACGTAGCGGCTGAGGGACCGGTGCTCGCCCGAGCCGGAGGCGTTGTGGCTCTCGGAGTGCAGCGACTGCCACCAGGTGGCCTCCACATGGGGGGCGTTGACACGCAGGGTTCCTCCGGAGGGGAGCTCGGCCACCAGGCCGAAACCGGTCCCCCCCGTCAGGGTGAAGCTCGTGTTGCGGCTCTGGGTGAGGCTGGTGCCGTCCTTGACGCTCTCCTTGAAGGTCGCGTCGTCGATCAGCGGGCTGTGGTCCTTGATCCGGTAGTCGCGCGGCCTCGCGGAGAACTCCATCATCACCTCGCCCAGGCGGGGGTGGGAGGCGCTCACGGTGACCGGACCCCGGTCCAGGTGGGGGAGGTACTCCTGGAAGGAGTCGTTGTCGAGGACGTGTCGAATCTCGTGCTGCCACCGCGCGATGTCCTGGCCGGTGCCCGGCCCGGTGAGGTCCTTCATCCACTGGACCGCGGTGTTCTCGCTGGTCGCCTCCCTGTTCAGCCGGTAGGCGTCGGAAACCAGGTAGTCGGCGACCCAGGAGCCCAGGTCGGTGTGCGCCGGGCCCCTCCCGTCCGGGGCGTTCGGCGTGACGCTGTGGACGGCGATGGGCAGACCGCCCGTCGGGCCGAGGTTGCGGGGCCGGCGGCCGGGGCCGTCCCCCTCCCCGGCGCCCGGGGCGAGGTCGATGCGCCCCGGCATCCCGTCGGGCCGCCCCTGGACCTCGCCGGCCAGGGTGAACACCATGCCGTCACGGATCACCGAGGAGCCGACGGGGAGGTCCACGGCGGGCGCAGGGGCCTCACCGGTGTCCCTCCCGCTGGTTCCGCCCGCGGCGGGCGCCGTCCCGTCCCCTTCCGGCCGCGCGGTCACCTCGGCCCACACTCGCAGGTCGTTGGCGTAGAACTCGGGCTTGGCGAAGGTCGTGTACTCGATCTTGGAGGCGGCGGTGGTCGTCCCGCCGTGGGACGCCGCGCGCTGCCCGCGGGAGAAGCTGCCGCCGGCCGTCACCCACGGTCCCGCCGCGGACCCGGTGACGTCGCCGAGCAGCAGCGGGCTTCCCGTGAAACGCGCCGCGAGGATACGGCGCGGGTCGTAGGACGATGAGCCCCCGGTGGTGGCGGAGCGGCTGCGCTCCTCCTCCCGGGACTCCAGGGGCGCTCCCGACTTCCGGTGCTCGACGTCCAGGTGCCGGTACCCGGCGGGGTCCTCGGACGCCAGCGAGACCCGGACGGTCCAGGACCTGGGGACGGCGCCGTCCGCCTCGGGATCGGTGACGGTGATCTCCCGGCCCCCGGGCGCGAAGAAGGCGGACATGCCGTGTTCGTGCGCCACCCGGTTCAGGGCCGCGTCCACCAGCCGGGGGAGATCGGGCGGCGGGTCGGCGATCCGCTGTCCGACGATGCCCGCGACCGCTTGGTGGACCGCCCTGGTGAACAGGCGGTCGGGGCCGCTCAGCCGCGAGGTGACGAGGTAGTCCAGGTCGTACCGGGCGTCCGTCTTCTCGCGCAGGCGGGACGCCGACGGCAGGTCCGAGGGGAGCAGCGCCTCGGCGCGTTCGGCCGAGAGCACGGTGTCCTGCGCGTGGCGCCGGGCGTCGGCGAGGTCCTGCGCGGTGCGTCCGAGCAGGTCGCGGGCGCCCCCCACCAGTGCGTCCGTCCGCCGCAGGTCCGCCTCGACCCGCGTGGCCGCCGGATGGGCGCTGTCCGGGGCTGAACGCAGCGCGGCGGACGCCCGGCCCAGGGAGTCCAGGGCGGCGGCGGTGCCGGCGACGCGCGCGGACCCCGCGGAGGCCTCCGCGTCGGTACGCGCCCGCAGCGCGGAGTCCGCGGCCTCCCGCGCCTCACCGACGGCATCGGTGAGGCGCCGGACCGCGTCCCGGGACTCCTGCGGACGGCGGGGGCTCGCGGTGTCGGCCAGGACCGCGGTCCGGACGGCGTCCTCCGCCCGCGCGAGCCGGTTCCGCGCGATCCCGGACCGCCGGTAGGCGTCGTCGGCCGCCATCCGGGTACCGGCGGAGTCGGACGCCGCGCGGTGCGCGGCCGCGGTGAGGGCTTCCACGGCCGCGGTGGTGGAGTCGTGGCGTGCGGTGGCGGCCTCCTCCACGCGCGCCCGCGCCTCGGCCCGCTGCCGGTCCGCCCGGTCGCGACCGGACCGGGCGGCCGCCTCGTCGCCCGTGACGGTGCGGTGGGCGTCCGTGCCGGGGGCGGCCGCCCGGGCGATCCGCTCCGCCAGCGCGACCGACGCGGCGGTCCGACCGGCGAACCCCTCGGCCTGGTCCGCGGCCAACCGCACCGATCCGGCCCCGTTGGCGGCGGTGTCCCGTTCCCGCACGGCCTGTTCCGCCGCGGTGACGGCGGCCGCGGTGTCGTCCGCGTCGGCCGCGTCCCGCGCCGCCCGCGCGGCCCGGTCCGCGGCCTCGCGCGTGACGCGCAGGGCGTTGGCGGCTCCGGTGGCTGCGCGCTCGGTCGCGGCCGCGGTCCGCTCGGCTTCCCCGGCGACGCGGCTGGAGACGGCCGTCAGGGCGCCGTCCGCGGTCGCGGCGGCGTCGCGGAACGCGGCGTCGGCGTCCCGCGCGTGGCGCTGCGCCCCCTCCCGCAGCCGCACCGTC
>NZ_QPFC01001377.1:0-1459 GCF_003427465.1 Nocardiopsis sp. TNDT3
GAGAGCCAGCTGCCCGAGGCCCTGGGCGAACTCACCCGCCGCTGGGCGGAGGAGCACGGCGTCCGTCCCGACCTCGACGTCACCGGCGAACGCGTCGCACTGAGCCCGGCGATCGAGGTGGTCCTCTTCCGGGTGGCCCAGGAGGCGCTCACCAACGTCGCCAGGCACGCCGACGCCTCGCGCGTGGGCGTGACCCTGTCCTACTCCGACGACGTCGTCCTGCTCGACGTGCGCGACGACGGCAGGGGCATCACGGGACACAACCAGCACGGGTTCGGGCTCAGCAGCATGCGCCAGCGCGTGCGCGGGATCGGAGGAGCGTTGGAGATCGAGAGCGGCGAGGGGGAGGGCACCGCCGTCAGCGCCACGGTGCCCGCGATTCCGGTGGGGGCGGCGTGATCCGGGTCCTGATCGCCGACGACCACCCGGTCGTGCGCGACGGCCTGCGCGGAGCCTTCACCGCGCAGGACGACATCGAGGTGGTCGGCGAGGCCGCCAACGGCCGCGAGGCGGTCGAACTGGTCGGACGGCTGGCCGTGGACGTGGTGCTGATGGACCTGCGCATGCCGGTCCTGTCCGGCGTCGGGGCGATCGCCGTCCTGTCCCGGGAGCGGCCGGACGTGCGCGTCCTCGTCCTCACCACCTTCGACAGCGAGAGCGACGTGCTCCCGGCGATCGAGGCCGGGGCCACCGGCTACCTGCTCAAGGACGCCTCCCCCGACGAACTCCTGCGCGGGGTGCGCGCGGTGCACCGGGGGGAGTCGGTCCTGGCGCCGACCGCGGTCCGGCACCTGATGGGTCAGGTCCGCAGACCCGCCGGTCAGAGCCTGAGCGACCGCGAACTGCAGGTGCTGGGGCTCGTCGCCGACGGCGCGTCCAACCGGGCCGCGGCGGCGCGGTTGTTCATCAGCGAGGCGAGCATCAAGACCCACCTCCAGCACGTGTACAACAAGCTCGGCGTGCGCGACCGGGCCGCTGCGGTCGCCGAGGCGTACCGGCGCGGCCTCCTGGGGTAGTCCCCGCTCCCCGGTCCGCTGCTTTCGTCTCCGATTACCCCGGAGGGTGATTAGTCAGATACTCTCCGCTTGTGTCCGGGGTGGTGACCCCGGGCCGTACGAGCGGGAAGTAGGCGCGATGGACGCGCGTCCCGGTGCCGAGCCGGACGCGCCGGACCCGCGGGGCGGGCCCGACCGGCTGCGGTTCGCGTTCCGACTGGTCGACGGTGCGGACGAGTACGGGCTGGTGTTCTCCTTCGCCCGCCTCGGCGGCGCGGCGGGAGGGGGCGCGGAGGCCCACCAGGCGGTCTGGTACGTGGCCGACCGGAGCGCACGCGTGCACGGCGGCGAGTCGTGGGTGGACCAGGGGTGCGTCGACGCCGTCCGCGCCCTCGTCGGGGCCGACCGGGTCACCGACCCGCGGGTGCGCCGTGCGCTCCTGGACACCCTCTCCCAGGGGCGCC
>NZ_QPFC01001378.1:0-5556 GCF_003427465.1 Nocardiopsis sp. TNDT3
CCCACCAACCACCGTCCATCCATGTCTTCGGGGGTCAGTCGATGCGACCGAGCTCCGCGAGGATGCGGAACACCTCGCCACGCGTGGTGTCCTTGGAGGGCACGTACACGGTCAGCTCGCGCCCGCCCTGGTTCTGGCCGGTGGCGACCACGCCGGGGAAGCCGTCGCCGTAGGCGGCGCTCATGTCCTCGTCGAACCGGGCGAACACGGGGATGCGCTCGTCGAGGAACTCGACGGTGGCCGCCTCCATCTGGCGGACGGCGCGCCCGCTGGGCAGGGTGAGGGGCTGCCAGTCGATCGGGTCATCCTGGTCGGGCCGGTGCTGGGTGAGGTCGGCGAGTGCGGAGAGCAGGTACGCGCCGGGGTTGGTGACCTTGGTGGTGACCTTGGCCATTAGGGCGTTGCCCTCGGGGCCGGTGATGCTCGCCCACGTGTCGGGGGTGATGCGGCTGGGGCGGCCGTCGTCGAGGTTGAGGAAAACGTCGAAGGTGCTCCCGGCGACGGTGATGGTGCCGGGGTAGGCGACGGTGTGGTCCTTGCCGTCGCGGGTGGTGGTGGTCCAGATGGAGGCGGAAGTCTGCACAGCTATCCCCTTGTGGGTATGCCTCGTAGCGCGACGGCGCGGTGCGCGGTCGGCGGGAGGTGAAGAAGGAAGGGGTCGGCGAAGGTCAGGGCCGACGCGGGACGCTGTTGGGCAGCGTCAGGAGCGCGTCAGGCGCTGGCGCGGTTGCTCTGCTCGGCGGCGCGCTCGGACTCCAGGTGCGCGATGACGTCGCTCTTCCAGGCCACGACGCGGTGGCCGGACTTGAAGAGGAACGGGGCGCGGCCCTGGTTGCGAAGCCAGCGCAGGGTGGCCTCGGGGAGTCGCATGAGGTCGGCGATCTCGGCGAACAGCAGGAGTTGGTCCTGGTCGCGGTTGGGGGAGATCACGGCGGGTTCGCCGGAATGCGGTTTGGTGACTCCGCTAGTCTGGGTACGCATACCCAACTCCAATCGTGCCCTGCCAGGCATTGGACGGTGTGCACTCGGGCCTCACGGTTGCCGCCGTGGGGCCCTGTCTTTTGTGCGGGTGGCTTGCCGACCACCCTGGTGGCCTCCTGTTGGGGACCACTGAGGAGACGTTACCACGGTTGTACTGATGTGGGTACACATGTTCATGGTGGCTTGTGTGCAAGTTGCTCATCAGAGTCGATCAGGCTCCGGCGCGCTCCGCTGTATGCCTCTCGATTCTGCAGGATTCCGCTGAAAGCTCCTCTGTTGGCATACTTGTACATCGTTGAGCACCGTGGGCTATGGTGGGTGGCGTAGGCATGGGGTAGCCGACCCCGGTCGTCCAAGAAGGAGGGTCTACGTCATGTCAATCAGTGCGCTGGTCAAGCAGCGTCGAGAGGCACTGAAGGTCAGCCAAGCCGATCTAGCATGGCTCGCCCGCGTCTCCCGGGGGACCATTGGCAACATCGAGCGTGGTGCGGTTGGGAGTGACAGCCGCAAACTCCCTACAGTCACACACGCCCTTGGGCTTGACTACCTCGACACGGTGCAGTCTGGGGAGGCGGTGGAACGTGTACCGCTCTTTGTTGCTCGGAGGATAATTCAGCTGATCCTTGAAGAACGGGATGGACTCAGGCGCACGCAGGGTGCGCGCAAAATCGCCCGACTGAACGCTGATGAATACCTTGAATTTGTAGAAATTTTCGAGGACGAAGACAGTGTTGCAGCCGACGGTGATGCCAAGGACCTCCTCGCTGATATTGCAGAGTTCGTAGTTCCGATGCTGGAGGATAAGTCTTCTGCCGACCGAAAGGTTTTGGACTGGTTCCATGACCTTGGTTGGTCGGAAGATGACTACGATGACTGGGAGGTTTTTTCGGCCCCTGGGGATAGGGCGATAGACGCTCCCATTGCGGAGTGGCTAGAAGAAGAACCTTCTAGCGATGATGACGAGCCCAACGTTGCTCTCCCTGTCGACAGTCCAGAGCGAAGCGAGAGCATGAAGGCCAAGGCTGAGGCCTTCGATAAGCTCCCAACCGACTTCAAGAAGGCTCTGCTCGAAGGCAGTGTGGCCGGGCACATCACTCGGAAGTACAAGGGTGGTATGGCCGGAGCCGTTTTTATGATCCCCCCTGCGGACGAGATTGACACGCAGCAGGTCCTGCTCTCCATGAACCGATGGTGGCAAGCGAACCACTGGATTCAGGGGGTGTACGGGAGACTTGAAACAAAGGGCTCTGCGGTAATCGATGATCCGTTGGCTATATTCGATGCGATCGAGGTGTCTATGATCACGCATGCAGAGCGTCCGGATATCCTAGATTACATTCGGGAAAAGTATCCGAATCGTATTGAAGAGCTTAGTTCTCGTTACCCTGAGATTGCGACGCTCACGTATGGAGGCGATGAAGATGGCTCGACCGAGTAACGGTCAGGTGGTCAAGCGGTGTGCGTGCCGCGACCCCCACACCAACAAGCAGCTCGGGGCGAAGTGCCCCCAGCTCTCCAAACGCGACCACGGGTCCTGGTGGGCGCGGTACACCGCACCGGCCGGAGAGGACGGCAAGCGCCGACGCCCGTGGATCGGCCCCTACGACACCAAGACCGAGGCCAACGCCGAACTGCGCAAGGCCGTCAACGAGGTCGAGGAACTCGGGTTCGTCCCCGACCGCACCGTCACCGTCGAGGCTTACCTGCGGTCGTGGCTCGAAGGCAAGAAGGGCCTCAAGCAGTCCACCCTCGACTCCTACACCGAGGCCTGCGAGCTCTACTACATCCCCGCGTTGGGGCACCTGAAGCTCACCGAGCTCCGCGACCACCACCTGTCGGCGCTGTACACGGCCATGGGGCAGATTAACAACCTGCCCGAGGGTGAGAAGCCCACGGAGATGCTGAGGCGGCTCCTCACCACGCGTGCGCTCGCTCCGAAGATCAAGCTCGCGGCGGGGGAGAAGGTCGGGCTCAAGCGCAAGCGGCCCCTGTCCGCGGCGCGCATCCGCCGAATCCACGCTGTGATCTCCTCGGCGCTGGGCACGGCGGTGAAGAAGAAGCTCATCACCGTGAACCCGTCCTCGTTCGTGGAGCTGCCGAAGGCGAAGAAGTCCCGGCCGCTGGTGTGGACGGCGGAGCGGGTGCGCCGCTGGCAGGAGAACGGGCACCGCCCCGGGCGGGTGATGGTGTGGACCCCGCAGCAGGCGGGCGTGTTCCTGGACTACGCCGAGTCGACGCACGAGCGGCTGTTCCCGCTCTTCCACCTGGTGATCACCCGGGGCCTGCGTCGTGGGGAGGTGGCGTCCGCGCTGTGGGTGGACACTGACCTTGACGAGGCGAAGACCATGAGCGTGCTCGCCGGACCGGACGAGGAGGACGAGGGGCCCAAGACCGAGAAGTCGGTCCGCACCTTCAGCCTCGACGAGGCGAACATCGCCCTGCTGCGCAAGTGGCGCGCGGTCCAGAACGCCGACCGCCTGGCGGCCGGTGAGGGCTGGGTCGACTCGGGGCTGATCTTCACCCGCACGGACGGGTCCGCGATTCGCGACGAGCACCTGAGCGAGCGCTTCGCGGCCGTCGCGAAGGCGGCAGGGCTGCCCCCGATCCGGTTCCACGACGCGCGCCACTGTGCGGCGAGCTTCGCTCTGGCGGCCGGGGTGGACATGAAGGTGGTGTCGGCGACGCTGGGGCACTCCCGGTACAGCTTCACTGCGGACACGTACACATCGGTGGTGCCGGAGGTCGCGGCGGCGGCTGCGGAGGCGACCACAGCGATCATTCCTCGTCGGTCACGGTTGGGCGCGGTGTGAGGCTGCGGCCAACCGTTTGGCCTCACGTTGGCCTCACGAGGCCTAGGATGGAACGACGAAGGGGCCCCACCCGATGGGCGGAACCCCTTCTCACCTGCGGAGGATCGGGGATTTGAACCCCGGATGGGCGTAAACCCAAACCGCATTAGCAGAGCGATGATTCAAGGTTTGGCTAGTGTTGAAACGTTCCCTCTGATGGCATTTAGTATGGCCAAGAGGGGTTCGGGCTGCCAGGGCATGTTGTCCTGTACTCCCTCATGCCGGATGGTTCTTGCCCACCTGTCACCAGCAACCCTGCCAGATGGCGGCACTCTCGCCTGTATTAAGCTAATGTCAATGCGATCCAACTATGCCACCAATGCGATGACGATGCCGCTCGCGTAGTCCCGGGTTCCCTGATTTCGCGGCGACGAGGTCTGCTACTCAACGTAGCCACCGAAGGTGAAGTTCAGGGGTTGCCTCAAGGTGACGGCTCCGCAGATGTACTCCTCTCCGCGCGCGCTATCGAACCGGTAGCGTTTCTATGGCTCTCTCGGTCGACTTGCATCCTTTTCCGGTTTTCTGACACGTTCTTGGGAAGAGGACCCTTCCTCTGTCGAAGACAGAGTGAAGCGAGGTGGGCCCTGGCTGAGGAAGACAAGACCAAGGAAGAGCCGAGAACCGATCTGTTCGTCCGCGGAACGACCAAGCTGGTGGTCTGCGGGGTCGCCGTCATCGCCGCTATCTTCTCCTACCGGCACGCATACGACCTGGTCACCGAGTGCGGAGAGGGTGGGGCCACGGCGATTATGATCCTCCTGGCGATCGACGGCCTGGTCTGCGCGGCGTCGATGGCCATCCTGCACTCGGCCAGAGTTGGGGTGAAAGCTACCCCTTGGCATGAATGCTGTTGTGGCCCGGGACTACGGCAATCTTGGCGGAGAATTTCGCTCACGGATGGCAGAACGGGCGCGTCGGATCCATTGTGGCCGCGTGGCCAACTGTTGCTTTGGTGGGGTGCTGTGGAACCCTTATATGGCTTGTGCGCACCAGCGGAAAATCTGACGTGGAAAAGCCCACAGAAACATTATATGTCGATCATCAGGTCATCACGGCGTGCAGGGAAAGTTTGCGTATTGGGAGTCCGCTCTCCGAGTGCGGGATCTCTGAGAAGTGCGGTAGGCCCCGGCGCTGTACTAGAGTGATCATCGAAATGTCAGAAGAACGAGAAGAAACCTGAAAATAAGAAGGTGGCAATAAGGTTGACTTATCCTTTTCTGTTCAGGTTGCTATGAGTTTTTGGCGCGTGTGCCGGTGTGGTCCGTTCTGGTACACGCACTGTTCTTTGTGAGTGTCGCTGTTGATAGCTGTACGGTCCGTCGGGCACGTTATGCGCCTCGTGGACCAGTTTGGTACACCGGTGGTACAGGCTGGTCCGGGCGTGCCACCCCTTGGTCGGCGGCCTTGGTCGTCCCTACTCAGCGCGTACGTGCCTGACGAACCACCGACCATGAGGGGTCCGTCCAGTGCAGCACGAGCCGCAGGCGGGTCACAGATCTAGTTCGCCCCAGGACCACGGCTGCGCGGGGGAGCCGTCGAGCTCACGGCCGTAGGGCAGCAGGGATGAAGGCAGCGTACGGAGTCGGCCAGCGTTCAAGCCCCTGTGCTCCCATACCGCTGCTGCTTCCTTCTGCCCCGTCCGGCGAAGCTCTTCCCAAAGCGCGGTTAGCCCTAGTCGGCTGCTGGGGTCGGCGTGGGTGGCGGGGTCGCGTTGCAGGAGAGTGGT
>NZ_QPFC01000172.1:0-3572 GCF_003427465.1 Nocardiopsis sp. TNDT3
GGCCCCGCCCCGCGTGCGGGGAGCGGCCGGGGCGCCGTCGTCGCGCGCTAGGCGGTGGCGGCCACCGACGCGGAGGCGGGCGCCACGCGCTTGGGCGCGGCGTCGCCCAGGAAGCTGGGCTTGTGCACCTGCGCGGTGGTGACCAGGTGCTCGGCCAGCTCCTCGGCGTCCAGGCGCTTCTCGATCTGGCGCAGGTCCGGGATCTTGGCCGCGGTCTCCACCTGGCGCGGGGTCAGCATGGTGCAGCAGTCCTCGTCGGGCAGCTCCGAGATGGACAGGGTCCCGATCCGGCGGGCGTGGTCCATGATCTCGGTCTTGTCCATGCCGATGAGCGGACGCAGGATCGGCAGGTCCACCGCGTCGTCCAGGGCGGTCAGGTTGGTCATGGTCTGGCTGGACACCTGGCCCAGCGCGTCCCCCGTGACCAGGCACTCCGCGCCCAGGTCGTCGGCCAGGGCCTCCGCGGTCTTGAGCATGAGGCGGCGCTGGGCGACGATCTGGAGCCGCTCGATCCCCGAGCTCTTCAGCTGCTGCTGGGCCTTGCCGAAGGGGATGACGAACAGCCGCGAGCCCACCTGGTAGCGGTCGAGCTGGCGGACGAGGCTGTAGGCCTTGTAGATCGACTCCGGGCCGGTGAACGGCATGCCGGAGAAGTGCAGGAAGTCGACCTTGAGCCCGCGCCGGATCATCCGGTGCGCGGCGACGGGTGAGTCGATCCCGCCCGACATCAGCACCAGGCCGCGGCCGCTCATCCCGGCGGGCAGGCCGCCCTGGCCGGGCACGCCGTCGGTGAACACGAACGCCTCGTCCTTGTCCACCTCGACGAACAGGGTGTTGTCGGGGCGCTTGAGGTTGACCTTGTAGCCGTGCGCCTCGATGATCTTCGAGCCCAGGTACCCGGCCAGCTCCGACGAGGTCATCTCGAAGCGCTTGTCGCGGCGCCGGGCGCGCACGGCGAAGGTGCCCTCGCGGCCCTGCATGACGCGCACGCCGATGTCGGTGACGGCGTCCAGGTCCTTGGGCACGCGGCGGACCAGGTGCACCCAGACCACACCCATGACGTTGGCCATGCGGTCGGCGATCTCGGCGACCTCCAGGTCGGAGGCGTCGGGCTTGCGCACGATGATGACGCCCGCGCCGCGCTGGGAGAGGCGGACCTCGCCCAGGTCGCGCACGGAGGCGCGGATGTTGTTGTGCAGCCGCCGCTCGAACAGCTTGCGGTTGGAGCCCTTGAGGACGATCTCGCCGAGCTTCATGAGCACGCAGAGCTCGCCGAGCCCGGCGTCGGACCCGGCCAGGGCTGCGGGGAGCGGCGCGGACTCAAGCGACGCGGACATGGTGCTACCTCCGGTGGATACCTTCGTGTCCCGGTGTGAGGTGGGAGTGGCGGTGACGGGGCCGGGAGCGTCCATCGCCATCCTCCAGTATCGAACATCCCGTCCACCGCTCCGTCCGTTTTCGGACGGGACGGGAGGGAGGCGGCGGGCACACAGGACCGACCGGGACGCGGCGCGCCCCCTCCCTGGGAGCTGGGAGGGGGCGCGGACCGTTCCGGAGGGGGCCGGCGCGCGTGGCCGGCGGCCGGTCCTTCCGGGGGAGCCCCGGGACAATCCGGTTCCCGGGCTCCGGGTCGCGGGGCGTGCCTAGCCGAAGAAGACCTCGGCCTCCTCGTAGCGCGAGGAGGGCACCGTCTTGAGGGTGTCGGTGGCCTCGGCCAGGTTCACGCGGACGATGTCCGTGCCCTGGAGGCCGACCATCTTGCCGAAGGCCTTGTCGTGCACGGCCTCGATGGCGTTCACGCCCAGACGGGTGGCCAGCACGCGGTCGAACGCGGTCGGCGTGCCGCCGCGCTGCACGTGGCCCAGGACCACCGAGCGGGCCTCCTTGCCGGTGCGCTGCTCGATCTCGTCGGCCAGCCGCTGGCCGATGCCGCCCAGGCGCACGTGGCCGAAGGAGTCGGTCTCCCCGGTGGCCAGCTCCATCTGGCCCTCCTTGGGGTGCGCGCCCTCGGCGACCACGATGATCGGCGCGTACTGGGTCTCGAAGCGGCTCTCGACGTGCTTGACGACCTCGTCGATGTCGAAGGGCCGCTCGGGGATGAGGATGACGTTGGCGCCCGCGGCCATGCCCGAGTGCAGCGCGATCCATCCGGCGTGGCGGCCCATGACCTCCACCACCAGCGCGCGGTGGTGCGACTCGGCGGTGGTGTGCAGGCGGTCGATCGCCTCCATCGCGATGTTCACGGCCGTGTCGAAACCGAAGGTGTAGTCGGTCGCGTTGAGGTCGTTGTCGATGGTCTTGGGCACGCCGACGACGTTGACGCCGCGGTCGTGCAGCTGGCGGGCCACGCCGAGGGTGTCCTCGCCGCCGATGGCGACCAGGGCGTCGACGCCCAGCCCGGCCATGTTGTCCTTGACCCGTTCGACACCGCCCTCGATCTTCATGAGGTTGGTGCGCGAGGAGCCCAGGATCGTGCCGCCCCGGGGCAGGATGCCGCGCACGGCGGTCACGTCCAGCGGCATGGTGTCGCCCTCCAGCGGGCCGCGCCAGCCGTCCCGGAAGCCGATGAACTCGTAGCCGTAGTCCTTGATGCCCTTGCGGACCACTGCGCGGATGACCGCGTTCAGACCAGGGCAGTCCCCACCGCCGGTCAGCACCCCGACTCGCATACGGATTCTCCTCGACGTTGTGTGTTTTACGACGCATGGCGCCATATGGTCTAGACCATAGTGGGAGCGGTGATCCGGGGCCAACCCGGGGAGGAGAATACGCGGTGAACGCGCCCGGCGCGTACGGGGCAGAGGGCGCGGACCGCGCGAAACGGACCCGCGGGAGGGCGCGTCAGTCGTCCAGGCCCCGGTCGATGGCGTAGCGCACCAGCTCCACCCTGTTGTGCAGGTGCAGCTTGGTGAGGGTGTTCTGCACGTGGTTCTGCACGGTGCGGTGGGAGATGCCCAGCCGCTGCGCGATCTGCTTGTAGGCCAGCCCCTTGGCGACCAGGCGCAGCACCTCGGTCTCGCGGGGGGTCAGCTCGGGAGCCTCCGGCTCCCGGGAGCGGTCCGCCGACGAGAGCCTGCGGTACTCGCCCAGCACCAGCCCGGCCAGGCCCGGGGTGTACACGGCCTCGCCCGCGTGTACCCGGCGCACAGCGTCCAGCAGTTCCTCCCGCCCCGCCGACTTGACCAGGTAGCCGGTGGCCCCGGCCTTCACCGCGGCCAGGACGTCGTCGCTGGCGCCGCTCGCCGACAGCACCAGCACCCGCGGCGGCGGGGACAGCGCCACCAGGCCGGCGGTCAGCTCGACCCCGCTCATGTCGGGCAGGTGCAGGTCCACGACGGCCAGGGTGGGACGCGCGGCCGGGGCGATGCGCAGCGCCTTGGCGCCGTCGCCCGCAGTGCCCACGACCTCGATACCGGCCTCGCCGAGATCGCGCGCGACCGCGTCGCGCCACATGGGGTGGTCGTCCACCACCAGTACCCGGATCGCCTCGCTCGCCATGCGGGTGACCCTATCCCGGGCGGGCGGCACCCACGACACGGACCGACGGCCGGGGCGGGGGACCGCGCCGGCCG
>NZ_QPFC01001379.1:0-4140 GCF_003427465.1 Nocardiopsis sp. TNDT3
GTCGCGGCCCGGCCCGCGACGTGGGCGGACGTGCCCGACCGGGCCGCCTCTCCGGCGGGCGCGGCCGGGCAGCGCCACCGGACACCCGTGGCAGGACCTGCCCCTTCGGTGTCAGCGGACGTCGGCCAGGGTGAGCGCGAAGTCCCCCGCGGGATCGGTCCACCAGTGGGTGGGGGCGAACCCCGCCCCCTCCAGCTCCGCGGTCAGCCCCTCCCTGCGGAACTTGGCGGAGACCTCGGTGCGCGTCTCCTCCCCGGGGGCGAACTCGACCTCCAGGTCCAGGTCGGCGATCCGCACGCGCTGGGCGGCCCGGGAGCGCAGCCGCATCTCGATCCACTCGCGCTCGGCGTTCCAGCGCGCCACGTGGTCGAAGGCGTCCGGGTCGAAGTCGGCGCCGAGCCGGTGGTTGATGACGGCGAGGACGTTGCGGTTGAAGGCCGCGGTGACCCCCCGGGCGTCGTCGTAGGCGGCGACCAGGCGGGCGGGGTCCTTGACCAGGTCCGCGCCCAGCAGCAGCGAGTCCCCGGGGCGCAGGACGCCGCGGACGTCGCGCAGGAAGGCCGCGCGCGGCCCCGGCTCCTGGTTGCCGATGGTGGAGCCCAGGACGGCCAGCAACTGGCGCCCGCCCTCCCCGCCGACCGGCAGCAGCCCGAGGTGCTCCTCGAAGTCGCCGACCACGGCGTGCACGTCCAGGCCGGGGTAGTCGTCGGCCACGCGGCGGGCGGAGGAGTCGAGGAAGTCACCGCTGACGTCGACGGGCACGAAGCGGGTCAGGCGGCCCTGGCGGCGCATCGCGTCCAGGAGCAGGCGGGTCTTGACCCCCGATCCGGAGCCGAGCTCGATGAGCGCCTCGGCGCCCGCCGCGGCGGCGATCTCGTCGGCCCGCAGCTCCAGGATCGCGCGTTCGGCGCGTGTGGGGTAGTACTCGGGCAGGGCGGTGATCTCCTCGAACAGGGAGCTGCCGCGTTCGTCGTAGAACCACTTGGGCGGGAGCCGCTTGGGCCGCGCGGTCAGACCCTCGGCGACGTCGGTGCGCAACGCCTTGTCGAGGTCGTCGGCGGTCAGGTTTCGGTCAATCCGGAACATGGTGCCTCCTGTGTCCCCGAAGATGTACCCGGGACAGGTGGTGTCGGAAAGCTGGGCGGAGCCGGTCAGTCGATCGGGCGGACCTCGGTGCGCTCCCCCGTGGCCGCGACCACCGAGTCCTGGGGGACCTCGCGCCATCCGGGGGCGTCGTCGAAGGGCTCGGAGGCCAGGAAGACCCCGCCGTCCGGCTCGCGCAGGGTGAACAGGGTGTCCCCGGCCGCGGTGGCGGCGAGGGTATGGCCGTCGCTGGCCAGCAGGTTGTAGCGGCCCCCGGAGTGCTTGCGGGCCTCGCGGACCACGGTGGCCAGGGTTTCGGACAGGTTCTGGGAGTCACGCCACAGTCGCACGGTGTGTGCGAACAGCGGCGCGGAGTCCAGGGGGGCGCGGGCGTCCAGTACGCCGCGTGGCGGGGGCGCGGCGAACGCGGCGGTGAGCGCCTCGTCGTCCTCCACCGCGCCGTTGTGGCTGAACAGCAGCCGGTCGGCGCGGAAGGGCTGGGCGCCCGACTCCTCCGAGCCGAACCCGACGGTGGCGTCGCGCACGGCGGCCACCACGCACCCGGAGGCGATGGCGCGGGCGGCGTCGGCGAAGGAGGCGTCACCCCAGACGGGCATGGCGCGGCGGTAGCGCAGCGGTTCGGCGGGGCCGTCCTCCGGGGGGTACCAGCCGACGCCGAACCCGTCGGCGTTGACGGTGCCGTACCGCTGCATGCGCGGCGCCCAGGACTGGACGTGCAGTGAGTGGGGCGCCGCGTACAGCAGGTCGTGCAGCGTGCGCGGCGGCCCCAGGTAGGCGAGGTGCCGGCACATCAGGCGGGTTCCGCGTCGCGCGCGCAGCGGAAACCGCTGAAGATCTGCCGGCGGATCGGGTGGTCCCAGTTGCGGAACGTGGCGCGGGCCGCGGTGGGGTGGGTGGCCCAGGAGCCGCCCCGCAGCACCTTGTACCCGTCGTCGAAGAACACCTCCGAGTAGTCCTCGTACGGGAAGGCGCGGAACCCCGGGTAGCCGGTGAAGGTGGTGGAGGTCCACTCCCACACGTCGCCGACCAGCTGCTGGACGCCCAGCGGCGAGGCGCCGTCGGGGTGGCGCCCGGCGGGTGAGGGGCCCAGCCTGCGCTGGCCCAGGTTGGCGTGGCCGGGTCCGGGATCGGTGTCGCCCCACGGGTAGCGCCGGGACCGGCCGCTGACCGGGTCGAAGCGCGCGGCCTTCTCCCACTCGGGCTCGCTCGGCAGGCGCTTGCCCGCCCAGGCGGCGTAGGCCCGGGCCTCGTGGAAGCACACGTGCTGCACGGGCTCGTCGGGGGGCACCATCTCCTGGCGGCCGAACCGGCGGCGCGACCACCCGGTCCCCTCCCGGGTCCAGAAGGCAGGGGAGACCGCTCCCCGCTTCTCCTTCCACTCCCAGCCGTCGCGGGTCCACCAGCGGCGGGTCTGGTAGCCGCCGTCGTCCATGAACTCCTGGTAGGCGGCGTTGGTCACGAGGGCGGTGTCGATCCAGTAGGGGCCCAGGTCGACGGTGCGCGCGGGGCGCTCGTTGTCGTAGGCCCAGGGGTCGTCGTCGGTGCCCATGGTGAACGGCCCCTCGGGCACGAACACCTCGTCCCGGACCGGCGGGCGCAGCGCGGTGACGGGCGCGGCCTCCTCCAGCAGGACGGGCTCGCCCTTGCGGAGCTGGTGGGTGGCGAGCATGGTCTCGCCGTGCTGGTGCTCGTGCTGGATGACCATGTGGAAGACGAACCCGGCGTCCAGCAGGGAGCGTTCGCCGTCCGGGCCGGTCTCCACCCGGGTGAGGTCGGCGGACTCCAGCGCGTCGAGTACCTCCCTGCGCACGCGCGCGTTGTAGTCGCGGGCCTCCTCGGGCCGCAGCAGCGGGAGGCTGACCCGTTCGGCGCGCGGGTTCTCGAAGGCGTCGTAGAGGGTGTCGATGTCGGGGCGCAGCGCCTCACGGCCCCCCGCGGCGCGCAGCAGCCACTGCTCCTCGTAGTTGCCCACGTGCGCCAGGTCCCAGACCAGCGGCGACATCAGGGGCGAGTGCTGGGCGAGCAGCTCCCCCTCGTCGAGGGCGTGGAGGGTCAGCCCGTTGCTGCGGTCCCTCGCCCGGTCGAGTTCGGCGGCGATGCGCTCCTTAGCGCGCTCCTGTTCGTGGTTCACCGTGCTCCTTCCACGTGTCCGGGGCCCGCGGCCGCGGACCGTACGCGCTCCCCCCGCGCCGGGCGCGGTACGGGCACGGTCGGCCGGGTGTCGGCGGGGCTGAGCCCGCGCCGCGTGTGGTGGTCGGCGTAGTCGTCGACCAGCGCGGCCAGGGAGGCGGCGCCCATGCGGGGCAGCGCCTCGATGGCGGCGTCGAAGCAGGCGCGGGCGCACCGGGCGACGTCGGGGTCGGCCATGCCCAGGCGCGCCGAGCGCAGCCACAGGTGGCGGTCGGGGGAGCGCCCCCCGCACAGCTCCTCGGTGGCCTCCTCGGCCGCGGCGCGGGCGCGGGGGTCGTCGACCAGGGCGGCGGCGAGCGCCACCGGGACCGGCCACCAGCGCACGGGCAGCGCGTCGATCATCCGCAGTTCCCACCAGCCGCGCGGGCGCACGGGCGGGAAGAGAGTGCTGAGGTGGAACTCCAGGTCGGCCCGGGTGGCCGGGCGCGGACCCTGCCCGTCGAGCCACTGGGAGAAGGTCACGCCCGGGTCGGGGGTCCAGGGGCCCTCGCCTCCGGGGACGGCCATGACCCTGGCGGCCAGCGCGTACTCGGCCCACGCCGTGGCGGGGTCGGCGGGGCTGCCCGCGTCCAGGACGGGCCGGGTGCGGGTGGCGTCGGTGGCCGCCCAGATCGCCCAGCGGGTGGACTTCCACCCGGTGGGGCGGCCCCGCCAGACGGCGGAGTTGGCGAAGGCGGCGACGAGCACCGGACCGAGCCGGTGGACGAGTTCCCAGCGGTCGCGGACGTCGGCGGCGTCCTCCCCCGTGTCCAGGCACACCTGGAGCGAGGCGGTGCTGCACATCATGGTGTAGCCGCTGGGCTGGCGGTGGTGGGCGAAGAAGCGCTCCATGGCCGTGTAGCGGGC
>NZ_QPFC01001380.1:0-1008 GCF_003427465.1 Nocardiopsis sp. TNDT3
GGACGGGCCCGGCCCACGGCCGCGAAACGACCTGGAAGACCCGAGCGAGAGGAAGAGGTGCGCCATGTCCGAGAGGGCCGCGCCCCACTACTGCCCCTACTGCGGCGACGAGGACCTCGTGCCCGAGGAGGGCGCCGCCGTCAAGGGAGAGGGCTACCCCTGGGCCTGCCTGTCCTGTGCCCGGGTGTTTCGGGTCAAGTACGTCGGGTTGCGCTCCGCGTCCTTCTCCGCGGGAGGCGCCCCCTCCAGACCGACGGAAGGGAACTCATGAACTCCACCACCATCACCCCCCTGGGCGGTCCCGAGCTCGCCGAGCGGGCCGCGCGCGAACTGGAGGAGGCCTCCGCCTCGGAGATCATCTCCTGGGCCGCCGAGACCTTCGGCGACCAGCTGTGCATGACCTCGTCCATGGCCGACGCGCTCATGGTGGACCTGGTCTCCCGGACGGTGCCGGGGATCGACGTCATCTTCCTGGACACCGGCTACCACTTCCCCGAGACCATCGGCACGCGTGACGCCGTGGCCTCCGTGTACGACATCAACCTCATCAACGTCGAGCCCACCCGCACGGTGGCCGAGCAGGACCTGGCCCTGGGCCCGCGCCTGCACGGGCGCGACCCCGGCATCTGCTGCCACCTGCGCAAGGTGGAGCCCCTCCAGCGGGCCCTGGAGCCCTACGCCGCGTGGCTGACCGGCCTGCGCCGGGAGGACTCGGCGACCCGCCGCGACACCCCGATCGTGCAGTGGGACCGGCGCCGGCGGATGACCAAGGTCAACCCGATCGCCCGCTGGACCCAGGACCAGGTGGACGCCTACATGGCCGAGAACGGGGTCATCGTGAACCCGCTCCAGTACGACGGCTACCCCTCGATCGGCTGCGAGCCGTGCACGCGGCGGGTGGCGCCGGGCGAGGACCCGCGCAGCGGCCGGTGGTCCGGCACGGGCAAGACCGAGTGCGGAATCCACGTGTGAGTGCGCCCTCGGCGGCCGGGCCGTGCGGCCCGGCCG
>NZ_QPFC01001381.1:0-1016 GCF_003427465.1 Nocardiopsis sp. TNDT3
GACCCCGGCGGCCCCATCCGCCCGCCCCGTCTCCCGAGGAGAACCCCATGGGAAGCAGCAACTGGTCCACCGACGCCTACCACGCGCGTCAGGCCTACAACGCCTCCGTCGGCTCCAGCAGCTTCGGCTACACCGACGACGTGCTCGCCTCGACCCCGCGCAGTGCCTGGCGGGTCCACGACAGCCTCGACCCCCACGGGGTGGGCGTGCGCGAGAGCCGCGACTCCGCCGAACACCCCGAGTCGCTGGCCATCTCGGTGCTCTTCGACGTCACCGGGTCCATGCGCAACGTGCCGCGCGTGCTGCAGACCAAGCTGCCCGACCTGTTCGGCCTGCTGCTGCGCAAGGGGTACGTGCAGGACCCGCAGATCCTCTTCGGCGCGATCGGCGACGCCACGTGCGACCGGGCCCCGCTCCAGGTGGGGCAGTTCGAGTCAGGCAACGAACTGGAGGACGACCTGGGCAACATCCTGCTGGAGGGCGGCGGTGGCGGCCAGGTGATGGAGTCCTACGAGCTGGCCATGTACTTCATGGCCAGGCACACCTCCATGGACTGCCTGGAGAAGCGCGGACGGCGCGGCCACCTCTTCGTCATCGGCGACGAGATGGCCTACGGGGCGGTCAAGGCGCGGGAGGTGCGCGAGGTGATCGGCGACGACCTCACCGAGGACATCCCCTTCCCGCGGATCCTGGCCGAGCTGCGGCGCAGCTTCGAGGTGTACTTCATCATGCCGACCGGCAGCGGCCACTACCACAACGACAAGGTGCGCGGCTTCTGGGACACCCAGCTGGGCCAGAACGTCATCTACCTGGACGACCTCGACGCGGTGTCGGAGACCATCGCGGTCACCGTCGGACTCGCCGAGGAGGCCATCGACCTGGAGAAGGGCCTGGCCGACCTGGCCGAGGCGGGCTCCGACGCGGGCGAGGCGGTGGGCAGGGCGCTGCGGACGCTGTCCGAGAGCCGCGGCTCCGTGGTCGTGGCCGACACCCCGATCGGGCTCGGCGGCCCGGCC
>NZ_QPFC01001382.1:0-2120 GCF_003427465.1 Nocardiopsis sp. TNDT3
GCCCCCTCCCCCGCGCTGCCCGCCGAGGGCGCCCTGCTGGACGCCGTCGCGGGCCACAGCGTCGGTGAGTTCACGGCCGCCGCCATCGCCGGTGTCCTGTCCCCCAAGGACGCGATGGCCCTGGTGGCCGAACGCGGCCGGGGCATGGCCGACGCCGCGGCGCGGACCGAGACCGGTATGACCGCCGTGCTCGGCGGCGACCGCGAGCAGGTGCTGGCGGCGATCGCCGCCGCCGGTCTGACCGCGGCCAACGACAACGGTTCCGGCCAGATCGTGGCCGCCGGCACCACCGCGCAGCTCGCTGCCTTCGCCGAGAACCCGCCCGAGCGGGCGCGGCTGCGCGCCCTGTCGGTCGCGGGCGCCTTCCACACCGAGCACATGGCCCCGGCCGTGGAGCGGGTGCGGGCGGCCGCGGCCCCCCTGTCCCCCTCCGACCCCACGGTGCGCCTGCTCTCCAACGCCGACGGCGCCGTGGTCGAGAGCGGACCCGAGTACCTGGAGCGCCTCATCACCCAGGTCTCCTCCCCGGTCCGCTGGGACGCGTGCACGCAGACCCTGGCCGACCTGGGCGTGACCGCGATGATCGAGCTCACCCCGGCCGGCACGCTCACCGGCCTGGCCAAGCGCGCCCTGCGCGGGGTCGAGCTCCTCGCGGTCAAGACCCCCGACGACCTCGACCGCGCCGGCGCCCTCGTCAAGGAGCACGCCGGGAACCCCGCGGCCACCGACCAGGAAGGCTAACCATGTTCAGCTCCCCGAGAGCTCCCGGAGGCGCGTCGATCACCGCCTTCGGCGAGTACCAGCCCTCCCGGGTCGTGACCAACGCCGACCTCGAAGAGCGCGTCGACACCAGCGACGAGTGGATCCAGAGCCGCGTGGGCATCCGGGAGCGGCGCATCGCGGGCTCCGAGGACACCGTGACCAGCATGGCCGTGGCGGCGGGCGGCAAGGCCCTGGCCGCCGGCGGCCTGTCCCCCGAGGACATCGACCTGGTGATCGTGGCCACCTGCACCGTGCAGGACCAGATCCCCAACACGGCCGCCACCGTCGCCGCCAAGCTGGGCATCACCGCCCCGGGCGCCTTCGACCTCAACGCCGCCTGCGCGGGCTTCTGCTACGCCCTGGGCGTGGCCGCGGACATGGTCCGCGGCGGCAGCTCCCGCAACGTGCTGGTGATCGGCTCGGAGAAGCTCAGCGACTGGGTGGACTGGGACGACCGCGGCACCTGTGTGATCTTCGCCGACGGCGCCGGGGCCGCGATCGTCTCCGCCTCCGAGGAGCAGGGCATCGGTCCCGTCGTGTGGGGCTCCTCCGGCGAGCGGGCCGCCAAGATCCACCTGCGCGAGGGCAAGTACCTTTGGCAGGAGGGCCAGGCGGTCTTCCGCTGGACCACCACCGAGCTGTACAAGGTCGCCCTGGAGGCCATGGAGAGGGCGGGTGTGGAGCCCTCGGAGCTGACCGCCTTCGTCCCGCACCAGGCCAACCTGCGCATCGTGGAGGCCATCGCCAAGAAGCTGGGCGCGCCCCAGGCACTCGTGGCCCGCGATATCGTCACCGCTGGCAACACCTCCTCCGCGTCCATCCCTCTCGCGCTCTCGCGGATGATCGGACGCGGGGAGCTGCCGTCGGGGAGCACCGTACTCACCCTGGGTTTCGGGGCGGGGCTGGTCTACGCCGCCCAGGTGATCCGCATCCCCTGAGCACCCGCCCGAACCCGCGGTCACACCACGCCGGTCGGGCCCGCGAGCCCGCGGCTCACGTGGTGTCCCCGAGCCGACACGAATCACCGAGCAAGGAGAAAGACGACATGGCCCAGCAGACCGAGCAGGAGATCCTCAAGGGCCTCGGCGAGATCATCGAGGAGATCGTCGGGACCGAGGCCTCCGAGGTCACCCCGGACAAGAGCTTCGTCGACGACCTGGACATCGACTCGCTGTCCATGGTGGAGATCGCCGTCGCCGCCCAGGACAAGTTCGGCGTGGAGATCCCGGACGACCAGCTCAAGGACCTCAAGACGGTCCAGGACGTCATCAACTTCATCCAGAAGTAGGCCGTTCGGGGCGGCGGGGCCCACCCCGTCCCGCCGCCCGACCCGCCGTCACGACCGGCTTCCCCTCACA
>NZ_QPFC01000173.1:0-5984 GCF_003427465.1 Nocardiopsis sp. TNDT3
CTCTCCGGGCGCCCGAAACAGGAAGGTACTGCGTGTGCCGTCCGTCGAGGGCGGTGGCCCGCCCGGCGCGAAGCGCCCCCGCGTGCGGTGGCGGGCGACGGGCGGGCGGAGCGGAGGCCCGAAGAGGAACAGCCTAGGCCCGGCTGGCGGTGAGGGTGCTCGCGTGCTCCTGGAGGGAGCGCACGCCGAGGTCCCCGCGCACCCGCGCCTCGATGGCCTGGACCGCGGCGGCCAGGCCCTGCACGGTGGTCACGCTGGGCACGCCGCGCACCACGGCCGCGGTGCGGATCTCGTAGCCGTCCAGACGCGGTCCGGCCTGCCCGGCGCTGCCGAAGGGCGTGTTGACGATGAGGTCGACGCCCCCGGAGTGGATGAGCTGCACGATGGTGGGCTCGCCCGCCGGGCCGCTGCCCTCGCTGTGCTTGCGCACCACGGTGGCGTGGACGCCGTTGCGGCGCAGGACCACGGCGGTGCCCTCGGTGGCCAGGATCTCGAAGCCGAGGTCGGCCAGGCGCTTGACCGGGAAGATCATCGAGCGCTTGTCGCGGTTGGCCACCGAGACGAACACCCGGCCCCGCTCGGGCAGGGAGTCGTTGAGGGCCAGCTGCGACTTGGCGTAGGCGGCGCCGAACTCGGTGTCCAGGCCCATGACCTCGCCGGTGGAGCGCATCTCGGGGCCGAGGATGGTGTCGACCCCCTCGCCCTCCTTGTCGATGAAGCGGTTGAAGGGCAGTACGGCCTCCTTCACCGACACCGGGGCGTCCACGGGAAGGTCGCCGCCGTCGCCGCGGGCGGGCAGCATGCCCTCCTCGCGCAGTTCGGCGATGGTGGCCCCGGCCATGACGCGGGCGGCGGCCTTGGCCAGCGGCACCGCGGTGGCCTTGGACACGAACGGCACGGTGCGCGAGGCGCGCGGGTTGGCCTCCAGGACGTTGAGCACACCGGAGGCGAGCGCGTACTGGACGTTGATCAGGCCGCGCACGCCCGTGCCGCGGGCGATGGCCTCGGTGGAGTAGCGGATGCGCTCGATGTCCTCGCGGCCCAGGGTGATGGAGGGCAGGGTGCACGCCGAGTCGCCGGAGTGGATCCCGGCCTCCTCGATGTGCTCCATGACCCCGCCCAGGTACAGGTCGCGGCCGTCGTAGAGGGCGTCGACGTCGATCTCGATGGCGTCGTCGAGGAAGCGGTCGATGAGCACCGGGTGCTCGGGGCTGACCTCGGCGTTGCGCTCGATGTAGTCGGCGAGCATCGCCTCGCTGTAGACGATCTCCATGCCGCGGCCGCCCAGCACGTAGGAGGGGCGGACCATGACGGGGTAGCCGATCTCGTCCGCGGCGGCCTTGGCCTCGGCGAAGGAGTAGGCGGTGCCGTACTTGGGCGCGGGCAGCCCGGCGTCGGCCAGGACCTTGCCGAACTCGCCGCGGTCCTCGGCCAGGTCGATGGCCTCGGGGCTGGTGCCGATGATGGGCACCCCGGCGTCCTTGAGGCGTCGGGCCAGGCCGAGCGGGGTCTGGCCGCCCAGCTGGACGATGACGCCGACGACCGGTCCGGCGGCCTGCTCGGCGCGCACGACCTCCAGCACGTCCTCCAGGGTGAGCGGCTCGAAGTAGAGCCGGTCGCTGGTGTCGTAGTCGGTGGAGACGGTCTCGGGGTTGCAGTTGACCATCACGGTCTCGTACCCGGCGTCGGAGAGGGCGAAGGAGGCGTGGACGCAGGAGTAGTCGAACTCCACGCCCTGGCCGATCCGGTTGGGTCCCGAGCCCAGGATGATGATCTTGGGGCGGTCGCCCGTGGGGACCTCGGTCTCCTCGTCGTAGCTGGAGTACAGGTAGGGCGTGCTGGCCTCGAACTCGGCGGCGCAGGTGTCCACGGTCAGGTAGACGGGGTGGACGCCCAGGGCGTGGCGCAGCTCGCGGACCACGTCCTCGCTGCGGCCGGTGATCTGGCCGATCTGGAGGTCGGAGAAGCCCAGCCCCTTGACCTGGCGCAGCAGGTCGGCGTCGAGCTTGGGGGCGTCGGCCAGGACGCGGGCCGCCTCCTCCAGGCGCAGCATCTGGTCCACGAACCAGGGGTCGATGCGGGTGGCCTCGTGGACCTCCTCGACGGTGGCCCCGGCGCGCAGGGCCTGCTGGACCTGGCGCAGGCGGTGCTCGGTGGGGGTGGCGGCCAGGCGCAGCAGCTCGTCCTTGTCGCCGGGCTCGCCCTCCCAGGTCAGGCCGACGCCCTTCTTCTCCAGGGAGCGCATGGCCTTCTGGAGGGCCTCGGGGAAGGAGCGGCCGATGGCCATGGCCTCGCCCACCGACTTCATGGTGGTGGTCAGGCCGGGGTCGGCGCCGGGGAACTTCTCGAAGGCGAAGCGGGGCACCTTGACGACGACGTAGTCGAGCGTGGGCTCGAAGCTGGCCGGGGTCTCCCGGGTGATGTCGTTGGGGATCTCGTCCAGGGTGTAGCCGACGGCGAGCTTGGCGGCGATCTTGGCGATCGGGAAGCCGGTGGCCTTGGAGGCCAGCGCCGAGGAGCGCGACACGCGCGGGTTCATCTCGATGACGATGACCCGGCCGGTGGTGGGGTGGACGGCGAACTGGATGTTGCAGCCGCCGGTGTCCACGCCGACCTCGCGGATGACGGCGATGCCGATGTCGCGCAGCTTCTGGTACTCGCGGTCGGTGAGGGTCATGGCGGGGGCGACGGTGATGGAGTCGCCGGTGTGCACGCCCATGGGGTCGAGGTTCTCGATGGAGCACACGACCACGACGTTGTCGTTGGTGTCGCGCATCAGCTCCAGCTCGTACTCCTTCCAGCCGAGGATGGACTCCTCCAGGAGCACCTCGGTGGTCGGGGAGAGCGCCAGGCCCTGCCCGGCGATGCGGCGCAGCTCGGACTCGTCGTGGGCGAAGCCCGAGCCCGCGCCGCCCATGGTGAAGGAGGGGCGCACGACGACGGGGTAGGAGAGCTCCTCGGCCGCGGCCAGGCACTCCTCCAGGGTGTGGCAGATGCGCGAGCGGGCGGACTCGCCGCCGATGCGCTCGACGATGCCCTTGAAGCTCTCGCGGTCCTCACCGGACTGGATGGCCTCGATGTTGGCGCCGATGAGCTCGACGCCGTACTTGGCGAGGATGCCCGCCTCGTCCAGGGCGACGGCGGCGTTGAGGGCGGTCTGCCCGCCCAGGGTGGGCAGGAGCGCGTCGGGGCGCTCCTTGGCGATGATCTTCTCGATCATCTCGGTGGTGATCGGCTCCACGTAGGTGGCGTCGGCGATCTCCGGGTCGGTCATGATCGTGGCCGGGTTGGAGTTGACCAGGATGACCCGCAAGCCCTCGGCCCGCAGAACCCGGCAGGCCTGGGTGCCCGAGTAGTCGAACTCGGCCGCCTGCCCGATCACGATCGGGCCGGAGCCGATCACGAGGACGGATGAAAGGTCACTACGGCGCGGCATGCTCTGCTTCCTCTTGCTACTTGGCAGCCGGAGCGGGCTGGGCGGACATCAGGTCGACGAACGCGTCGAAGAGTTCGGCGGCGTCGTGGGGGCCGGCGGCGGCCTCCGGGTGGAACTGGACGCTGAACGCGGGGCGGTCCAGCAGCCGCAGGCCCTCGACGACGCGGTCGTTGAGGCCGATGTGGCTGACCTCGGCCCGGCCGTAGGGGGTGTCGAAGGGCTCGTCGAGGGGGGCCTCGACGGCGAAGCCGTGGTTCTGGCTGGTGATGGCGACCCTGCCGGAGCGGGTGTCGATCACCGGCTGGTTGACGCCCCGGTGCCCGAAGGGCAGCTTGTAGGTGCCCAGGTCCAGGGCGCGCCCCAGGATCTGGTTGCCGAAGCAGATGCCGAAGAGCGGCCTGCTCGCGTCCAGGACGCCGCGCATGGCGGTGACGGGCCCGTCGGCGGTGGCGGGGTCGCCGGGGCCGTTGCTGAAGAACACCCCGTCCGGGTCCAGGGCGAGGATCTCCTCGGCGGTGGCGGTGGAGGGCAGCACGGTGACCCGGCACCCCCGCTCGGCCAGGCGCTGGGGGGTCATGGCCTTGATGCCCAGGTCCACGGCGGCGACGTGGAAGCGGGCGGTCACGCCCTCGGGCGGCAGGACCTCGTAGGGCTCGCCGGTGCTGACCTCGGCGGCCAGGTCGGCCCCGGCCATGGTGGGCTGCTGGCGCACGCGCTCCAGCAGGGCCCGCGGGTCGGTCTCGGTGGTGCTGATGGCGGCGCGCATGACGCCCTTGTCGCGCAGGTGGCGGGTGAGGGCGCGGGTGCCGGTGAGGGCGATGCCGACCACGCCCTGGCGGCGCAGCTCCTCGTCCAGGGTGCGCTCGGCCCGCCAGTTGGAGGTGATGCGGGCGGGCTCGCGCACGACGTACCCGGCGACCCAGACGCGGCCGGACTCGGGGTCGTCGTCGTTGACGCCGGTGTTGCCGATGTGGGGGGCGGTCATCACCACGATCTGGCGGTGGTACGAGGGGTCGGTGAGGGTCTCCTGGTAGCCGGTCATGCCGGTGTTGAAGACCGCCTCGCCGAAGGTCTCCCCGGTGGCGCCGAAGGAGCGGCCGTGGAAGACACGGCCGTCCTCGAGTACCAGAATCGCGGGTCCGCTCTCGGACACGTTCGCCCCCTCCTCCGCCGGGCCGTGGGCGGCCCGGGTGTTCTGTTCTGTGCTCACTGGATCTTCCCCTCCAGGACGGTCGGGGCGCCGCGCAGGAACGTGGCGCGCACCCGGCCGGGCAGGGTCATGCCCCGGAAGGGGGTGTTGCCGCTCTTGCTGACCATGGCCGCGCCGTCCACGTCGACGGCGGCGGCCGGGTCGTACAGGACCACGTTGGCGGGCTGGCCGACCGCCAGGTCACGCCCGTGGTCGTGGACCCGGCCGATGCGGGCCGGTGCCGCGGACATGCGGTCGGCGACGTCGGCCCAGGTCAGCAGGCCGGTGTCGACCATCGTGCGCTGCACGACCGCCAACGCCGTCTCCAACCCGACCATTCCCATGGCGGCGGTGGACCACTCGGTCTCCTTGGCCTCCGCGGGATGGGGGGCGTGGTCGGTGGCGACGATGTCGATGGTGCCGTCGGCCAGGCCCTCGCGCAGCGCCTGGACGTCCTCGGCGGTGCGCAGGGGCGGGTTGACCTTGTAGACGGGATCGTAGCCCTCCACCAGCTCCTCGGTCAGCAGGAGGTGGTGGGGTGTGACCTCGGCGGTGACGTCGCAGCCGCGGGCCTTGGCCCAGCGGATGATGTCGACCGAGCCCCTGGTCGAGACGTGGCACACGTGCAGGCGCGAGCCCACGTGCTGGGCGAGCAGGCAGTCGCGGGCGATGATCGCCTCCTCGGCGACCGCGGGCCAGCCGGGCAGGCCGAGGCGGTCGGAGACGGAGCCCTCGTTCATCTGGGCGCCCTGGGTCAGGCGCGGCTCCTGGGCGTGCTGGGCGATGACGCCGTCGAAGGCCTTGACGTACTCCAGGGCGCGGCGCATGAGCAGGGCGTCGGAGACGCAGATGCCGTCGTCGGAGAAGACGCGCACGCCCGCGGCGGAGTCGGCCATGGCGCCGATCTCGGAGAGGCGCTCCCCGGCCAGGCCGACGGTGACGGCGCCGACGGGGCGCACGTCGCAGTACCCGGCCTCGCGGCCCAGGCGCCAGACCTGTTCGACGACCCCGGCGGTGTCGGCGACGGGGTCGGTGTTGGCCATGGCGTGGACGGCGGTGTAGCCGCCCATGGCGGCGGAGCGGGAGCCGCTGGCGACCGTCTCGGCGTCCTCGCGGCCGGGCTCGCGCAGGTGGGTGTGCAGGTCCACCAGACCGGGCAGGGCGATCAGGCCGGTGGCGTCGACGGTCCGGGCGCCCTCGGGGGCGTCCAGGTCCCGGCCGGTCGCGGCGATCCGGCCGTCGGCCAGGAGCAGGTCGACGGGGTCGCCGCCGAGGGGGCGGGCGCCGCGGATCAGGTGCGGTCCGTGGGTGTCGGGCATCGCGGTGTTGGCTTCCTCGTGTTCTGGGATGGGGAGGGGC
>NZ_QPFC01001383.1:0-1279 GCF_003427465.1 Nocardiopsis sp. TNDT3
GTGCCGATCGCCCCCTCCACCAGGTCGGGCCAGGCGCGGTTGCCCGGCTGGAGGGCCTCGTCGACGCCGGGCAGGACCCACTGGTGGTCGGTGTAGCTGAAGTGTTCGCCCTCGGCCATGTACAGCTCCAGGACGTCCACTGAGGAGGCCTCGACGAAGGTCCGGAACCCGGCGCTGTACCCGCTGTGGTGCGGTTCGAGCCCGACCCCGGCCCTCCCCGCCGTCAGGAGCGCGAAGGGGCGGTCGGCGCCCCGCAGATTGGCCTCCGACCACACCTCGTCGCCGACGTGGTAGCCGATGGTGCCGTCCAGGTCCAGCCCCGCGTCGACGCGGTCGTCCTCCAGCATCACCTCGGCGGCGGTGAGCCCTCCGGCGGAGTGGCCGAACATGCCCACCGCGTCCAGGTCCAGCACCCCGCCCAGGCCCTCGGGGGGCTCCTGGCCGCCCGCGTCGGGGCTGCCGCCCTCCGCGAGCGCGGTCAGCCCGTCCAGGACCAGGCGGGTGTCCGCGCGCCGGACCGCGACGGCCTCCTTGAGGGCCTCGGTGCTGAAGGAGGGGGCGCTCGTGCGCAGTACCCGGCCGTCGGGCATGTCCACGGCGAGCGTCTCGTAGGGGTGGTCCATGGCGGCCACCACGTACCCGTGGGAGGCGAGTTCCTCCAGGTGCAGGGCGTTGAGGAACCGGGACTGCTCCATCCCCGGGGAGTAGAGGACCACGGGGAACGGGCCGGTGTCGGCGGCCGGGACGTCCTGGAGGGCGTTGACCCGGAAGGCGTCGAAGTCGACGCTGTCGCGGTGGAGCCCTCCCTGCTCCAGCTCGCTCCTGAGGACCCCGGTGACGGAGGGCGTGACGTAGGGCGCGGGTTCTCCGGTGCCCGTGCCGTCCCCGGCGGAGGTGCCGCCCTCCCCGCCTGCGCCGGTGCCTTCTCCGGCCGGGTACCAGACGCTGACCATGACGTCCCGTTCGGTGGCCTCCTCCACCCAGGGGTGGCCGCGGTCGGGGTCGACCAGGTGCAGTTCGGTCCGGCCGACGGCGTGCGGGCCGGTGGGTTCGGGCGGGGTGAGGACCACGCTCCCGGAGTCGGTGGCCGCGTTGAGGGCGGCGGGGATCGAGAACGCCGCGGCGAGGACGAGGGCGGCCGACCCGTAGGCGGTCGCGCGCCTGGCGCGGACGGAGTTGGTGGTGTTCATACCGACCATGCTCGGGGCCGGGGCGCCCGGCGCACATCGCCTGGACGGCAGCGGCCGGGTAGGCACAAAGGGGTAGGGCGGGCGGTGGG
>NZ_QPFC01000174.1:0-5238 GCF_003427465.1 Nocardiopsis sp. TNDT3
GATCCCGCCGGCGGCGGATCCGCGCGGACCGGGACGGGACGGCCGTGCGGGCGCGGCCTCAGAGCCGGACCGGCAGGCTGTCCAACCGCATCGCGCCCGGAACCCTCCCGGGCAGGGGCTCACGACCGGAGGCCAGGGACAGGCCGGGGTAGGCGGTCAGCAGGGAACCGACCGCCACCTCGCCCTCCTGGCGGGCCAGGGCCGCGCCCAGGCAGTAGTGGATGCCGTGGCCGAACCCCACGTGCGCCTCGCCGGGGCTGCCCTGGTGGCGGGTGATGTCGAACCGGTGCGGGTCCGGGTGGACCCTCGGGTCGCGGTTAGCGCCCGCCAGGACCGCGATCGCCCGCTCGCCCGCGGCCAGGCGGCCGCACCTGAGTTCGACGTCCTCGGCCGCGTACCTCGCCTTGGAGATCACGGCGGTGCCCCCGTAGCGGAGCATCTCGTGTACGGCGGAGGGCAGCAGCCCGGGGTCGTGCCGCAGGATCTCCCACTGGACCGGGTGGTCGAGCAGGGCCCGCACCCCGTTGCCCAGCAGGTGCGCGGTGGTCTCGTGCCCGGCGATGACGAGGGTGAACACCAGGGTGATCAGCTCGCTCTCGCTCAAGCGCCCGCCGTCCTCGTCGCGCGCCTTGACCAGGGCGCCGAGCAGGTCCTCGCTCGGCCGGGCCCGGCGCTCGGCGAGCATCCCCTCGATGTGGCCGATCATCTCGCCGAGCGTGTCGTTCATCAGCTCGGGCCTGGTGGGGTCGAACCTGGACAGCTGGTCGCTCCACGCCCGCCAGATCCCGCGGTCCTCCTCCGGAACGCCGACCAGGTCGCAGATGACCGCGATCGGCAGCGGGTAGGAGAAGTGCGGCATGAGGTCCACGACCCCGTCCCCGTCGGCGAGGTCGGACAGCCGCGCGAGCAGGTCGTCGGTGATGCGCTGGACCGCGGGCCGCAGCTCGTTGACCCGGCGCACGGTGAAGGTGCGCGAGACCAGCTTGCGCAGCCGCGTGTGGTCGCCGCCGTCCTTGTCCAGGAGGGACTCGGTCAGGTAGGTGATCAGGTCGGGGCGGATGCCCAGTCCCCTGAGCGCGTCGGAGCGGGTGGCCTGGGCCCGCCCGCCCGACACGTTCGCGGGGTCCAGCACGAAGCGCCGGTCACTGAGGATGGTCCGCACGTCCTCGTCGTCGACGAAGAGGACGGCCTTCTGGGTGTCCACGAACAGGGCCGGCGCCGAGCCGCCCGCGGCCCGGACCCGGTCGATCACGGAGTGGGGGTCGGCGGTGAACTCGGGGGAGCGCAGGTCGATCAGTTCGTCGGACGGGGTCGCGGCTGTCATGGGCCCTCCTCTGGGGCTCAGGTGGAGCGTGTCGTCTGTTTCTGCCGGGTGATCTCCTCGTGCAGGCGCTCGTCCAGCGCGGAGAAGAGCGCCAGGGCCCTGTCCCGGGCCCGGCGGGTGTCCTCCGGGGAGGCGTCCTGTTCCAGGAGCAGTCGGATGCTCCGGGCCATGAGCTCGGCGCGCGTGCCGTGGTCGGGCACGTGCATGCCCTGGCTCTCCAGCACCGGGGGTGTGACCAGGTGGCCCATGACCAGGGAGTTGTAGGCGTACAGCTGCTCGTCGGGGGCGCGGTCGGCGTTCAGTAGGCCGTGTTCGCGCAGGATGTCCCAATAGGTCCGCAGCGCCCTCTGCCGCTCCCGGACGGTGTCGCCGACCAGGGAGGCCGCGTTCCGGGAGAGGTTGCCCAGGGACTCCGTGCCGTTGGAGAACAGCGCGCGGATGGTCGGCGAGTCCAGGTGGAACAGGTAGAGGGCGCGGGCGACCTCGCTGGGTCGGACGTTCTCGGGTGAGGCGTGCATGGAGTCCAGGATCCGGCGCAGCACGCCGAGCTGCGCCCGCATGACCACCGTGAGGAGAAGCGCCTCCTTGGTGGAGAAGTGCAGGTAGACGGTCCCCTTGCCGATCTTGGCCCGCCGGGCGACGTCCTCGATGGTGATCTTGCGGTGCCCCCAGGCGACCATCAGCTCCTCCGCCGCGTCCAGGATGCGGTCGGCGCGCAGTTCGCGCTCGCTGGCGGTCGGGGATGTGGATGGGGCCACGGTGTACTCCTGCGAGTCGAGGGCGTGCGAGGTGTCGCTGACCACGCGTGTTGACGCCGATGACCATATCTCCACCTCCCTTCCCCTGACTGTGTGACCAATTTTGAAATCTGGTCACACAGTCAAAGTAGATCACCGGGCGGGCCGGGGCAAGGGTTTTCGGGAGGGAAAGCGGGAGCGGGCCGTGGCAGACGGACGGCCGGGCCCTTCGCGGGCCCGGCCGTCACGTGTGGGCGGGTGTGCGGCGGAGGCGGATCCGCCGCGGGGTCAGCGCGCGGAGCGGGGCACCCAGGTCGACACGTCCACCAGCGCCTCGCCCGGCTCCTCCGAGGTTCCCGACAGCGCCCGCTCCACCTGGGCCAGAGCGCGTTCCACCAGGTCGGGGGAGTCGTAGGGGAGCCAGCGCACCCGCGGGTCGCGCCGGAACCACGACTCCTGGCGGCGGGCGAACCGGCGGGTGGCCTGGGCGGTGTCGGCCTTGGCCTCCTCCTCGGACAGGGCGCCGTCCAGCTGGGCGAGCGCCTGCGCGTAACCGAGTGCGCGCGAGGCGGTCCGGCCCTCGCGCAGCCCGAGCTTGTCCAGCTCGCGGACCTCCTCCAGCAGGCCCTGCTCCCACATGCGGTCCACACGGGTGCCGATGCGCTCGTCCAGCTCGGCGCGCGGAGCGGTCAGGCCGATCTGCGTGCACGGGTAGAAGGAGGTGTGGTCGGGCAGGTTCGCGGTGAACGGCTCCCCGGTCAGCTCGATGACCTCCAGGGCGCGCACGATCCGCCGCCCGTTGCCCGGCAGGATGGCACGGGCCGCCGCGGGGTCGGCCTCGGCCAGACGGGCGTGCAGGACGCCCGGGCCGACGTCGCCGAGCTCCGCCTCCAGGCGCGAGCGGACCGCGGGGTCGGTGCCGGGGAAGTTCAGGTGGTCCAGGACCGAGCGCACGTACAGACCCGAACCGCCGACCAGGACGGGAAGGACGTCGCGGTCGGCGCACTGCTCGACGCGGTCGCGGGCCATGTCCTGGTAGCTGGCCACGTCCGCGGGCTCGCTGACCTCCCACACGTCGAGCAGGTGGTGGGGCACCCCGCGTCTCTCGGCGTCGGTGAGCTTGGCGGTGCCGATGTCCATGCCGCGGTAGAGCTGCATGGAGTCGGCGTTGATCACCTCGCCCCGGCGTCCCGTGCGCTCCTCCAGCCGCAGGGCCACCTCGACGGCCAGGTCCGACTTGCCCACAGCGGTCGGGCCGACGACCGCGATCACCTTGATCATCCCTCCAGCGTAGTCAGCCCCGGGCCCGGCCCGACCGCGGAGCGGGACGGGGGAGGTGGTCGTGCGCGCCTAGGATGGTCGGCATGCGATTCGCCAAGGGCCACGGAACAGAGAACGACTTCGTGATCCTCCCCGACCCCGACGGGGAGCTCGACCTCACGGAGGAGGCCGTCCGCCTGCTGTGCGACCGCCGGGCCGGGATCGGCGCGGACGGCGTCCTGCGGGTGGTGCGCACGCGCGCCCTCGGCGAGGCCCTCGCCCCGGCCGCCCGCACGGCCGAGCGCTCCGAGTGGTTCATGGACTACCGCAACGCCGACGGGAGCGTCGCCGAGATGTGCGGCAACGGTGTGCGGGTCTTCGCCCGCTACCTGCTGCACGCCGGGCTCGTCGAGGGCGACCGCTTCGAGGTGGGCACCCGTGACGGAGCCAAGGAGGTCCAGGTGGAGGCCGACGGCGGCATCACCATAGACATGGGCCGGGTGGAGATGCAGGGGACCTCCTCCGCCAAGCTCGCCCGGCAGGTGGTGCACGGTGAGCAGATCTCCGTGGGCAACCCGCACCTGGCCTGCGAGGTGACCGTGCCGGTCGCCGAGGTGGACCTGGGCGAGCTGCCGGTGCTGGACGTGGAGGCCTTCCCCGCCGGGGCGAACGTGGAGGTGTACCGCGAGGTGGCTCCGGGTGTGCTGGAGATGCGCGTGTACGAGCGCGGTTCCGGGGAGACCCGCTCCTGCGGGACCGGGATCGTCGCCGCCGCTGCCGCAGCCACGCCCCGCGGGGAGGGCGCGACCTGGAGGGTGCGGGTCCCGGGGGGCGAGTGCACCGTCTTCCTGGACGCGGACGGCGCGAGGCTGAGCGGCCCGGCCGTCATCGTGGCCGAGGGCGAGACGAACCTGATCTGACCCCGCGCCGGCCCGCGCGTCGGCGCGGGGCGGGCCGGCGCCCTGCCGGGGTTCGCGCGACGCCCCCGGCCACGCGCACCGGGCCGCCCGGACCGGCTTCCCCGCCCCGGGGGGCGGAGCGCCGGTCCGGGCTCCCGGCGGGGGTCTGCCGGGCGTCCCGCCTCAGCTTCCGGGGCGCGCGCCGACCTCCTCCACCCAGCCGGACCAGACGAAGGACCGGTAGGACGTGGTCACCGGCAGTTCCAGTCCGTGCTGGGCCAGGGAGCCCTCACCGCCCTCCTCCTCCAGCACGGTGGCGTCACGGTAGAGCAGGTCCCCGGTGTCGGGGGCGAAGAGGTAGCGGTAGCGCGTCACCTGGTCGGGCTCCGCGACCCGCACCTGGAAGAGTTCTCCCTCACGGGCCAGGGGGTCGCGCGTGCCCCCCGCGTACTCGACGCCGGGAAGCCCGGCCAGGACCCCCATGAGGGCCGCCTCCTCGGCCCCGTCCAGGGGGCGGTGGTCGTAGAGGTTGTTCAGGGCGTTGACGAGGGCGGCGTCGGTCGCGGGGGCCTCCCCGCTCCAGGCGACGAGGACGTCGGCCATGGCCCCGGCCCCGGTGGGCAGCTCCTCGGGGAACAGCAGGACCGGATCCAGCCTCTCCTCCACGTCCTCGGCCTGCCGGTCGAGAAACTCCCGGTGCTCCTCCGCGTCGCCGGCGGTGTCCTCGGCCGCGCCCGGGGTGCTGACCGCGCGGGTGTCGCCCTCGGGGTCCTGCCAGTGCTGCCACTGGTAGGGGATGAACCCCGCGCTGTGCAGGTCCTCGTCGCTGGGCTCCTCACCGGTGTAGCTGGTGACGGCGAGCAGTTCCACACCGGAGGAGGAGACGTAGGCGACGTCGCCCTCGCCCGGGGCGTCACCGCCGTTGCGGGCGGTCTCGGCCAGGGCGAGCAGCCGCTGCTCACCGGGCTCGGGGGCGGAGCCGACCACCTCCAGGGGGGTGGGCGGCGCGGCGTAGGCT
>NZ_QPFC01001384.1:0-1038 GCF_003427465.1 Nocardiopsis sp. TNDT3
GGCCCACCGTGGACCTGCGGGACCCGCCGGTCTCACCGGCGCCATCGCCGGGCACCGTTCGCACACTCCCGGCCACACTGCGCACGGGCGCGTTTGCGGACGCCCCCAAAGCCCTCCCCCGGAATCCGGGCCCGGTCCTCGCGGAACCGGCGCGCACCGCGTCCGCGTTGGGCGGGCGACACCAGCGCACCGGCCATCCGCGCGCCGGGGCGCACACGACGCCTCCCGGAAGGAAACCATGGTCTTCAAACGCCTGCTCGCCGCCTTCGGTGACGACGGACCCACCGTCGACACCGTCCTGCCGCACCCCCACACCCGCCCCGGGGACCTGTTGGAGGGCAGCGTCGAGCTCACGGGCGGCGGGAGCCGCACCGAGATCGCCGAGATCGTCCTCGTGCTGGTCGCCCGGACCGAGGACGAGGAGGGGGAGGCCACCGGCGGCGCGGAGTGCACCCGCGTCCCCGTGGCGGCGGGCGTGAGCCTGGACGCCGGGGAGCACCTGTCGATCCCCTTCAGCCACCCCGTCCCCTGGCAGGCGCCCCTCACCGAGGCCGGGGGCTCGCCGCTGCCCGGCGTCCTGGCGGGGCTGCGCACCGAGGTGATCGTCGACGGGGACGCGGACAAGGGCGACCTCGACCGCGTCCACGTCCACCCGCTGCCGATCCAGGACCGCGTGCTGGAGGCGATGCTGCGGCTGGGGGCCGTGTTCGCCGGAGTGCGGGTGGAGGGCTGGCCGGCGCCCGGGCCCCACGAGGAGTCCGCGTTCCTCCAGACCCTGGTGTTCCACCCCGCCGAGCACCACGCGCACGAGGTGGGTGAGGTGGAGGTCCTCTTCGCCGCCGACCCGGCGGGCGTCGGGGTGGGCTTCGTCTTCGACCGCCACGCCGAGGGGTTCTCGGAGGGAGGCGCCCCCAGCTGGTTCCGGGCCGAGCACTCCGAGGCCGACCACACCGACTGGGCGCGGGCGGTGGACGAGTGGATCGGGCAGGCGCTGTACCGGCGCCGCGGGTTCTCCGGGCACGAGGGGGAGTACGGGGA
>NZ_QPFC01000175.1:0-4079 GCF_003427465.1 Nocardiopsis sp. TNDT3
CCGTCACGGGGGGTGGGGGCAGAAACGTCGCTCATGGCCTCGCCTTCGGAGCAGTGTTCGCAGACAATGATCGGTGGTCATCGTGGTACAGGCGGACGAACTCGTCCTTGAGAAGGAAACTGCAGGAAGCAGCCTCTTCATCGGATATGCCGTGCTCTTGCCGTAGGGCAGCTACGAGCTCGGGCACTGCCTGGGGTCGCTCTAGGGGGATGTCGACCGGCTCCGATGTGCGGTAACCAAGGGTCGACATCTCGATGGTGAGCGTGCGGTACTGCCAGTCGGTGATGATGCTGAGTGATTGAGCTCTGCGCAGCAGGGCAGCCATGGAGACTCCCCAGGTGCGTTTGAGGTCGGCCAGTTCGGCCACGGTCAGGCGTGCGGGGAAGGCAGCGCGGATGTCCTTGGCTGGCATAAGGAATTCTGCGGCGAAGGCGTCGGCCTCTTTCTCCTGTTTGGTTCCTACCCCTGGTTCTTGGTGCATGATCAGGTGCCCGATCTCGTGGGCCACGCTGAACCGGCAACGGCATCCTGGTGCCCGGTTACTAACAAGGAGGATCGGGGCTTTATTCCCTTGCTGTTGGCTCACGGCATCGAGGAGGTCACTATCCAGGTCGCGCAAGACGACCAGGGCGCCGGCCTTCTCAGCGGCACCAATGACGTTCGCGACTGGTCCGCTGGGGATGTCCCATTTTTCGCGGATTCGCCTGGCCACGACCCTCGGTGGTGTGTAGCCGTCGACCTCCATGTGGGGGAAGAGAACCGTACCGGGGTCCTGCCGGGCGGCGCGGGCGAGACCTCGCAGTTGGATGCGGGTGAGAACGAGCAGCGCGTTGATGCGCCGCACTGAACTCACTGGCATCGAGGCCTTTTTGCGGTGGTGGATCAGACCGACACCGACTCCGTGGACCTGGGGATCCTGACAGAGGAGGTTCGGCGGGTACCCGAGAGCCGTGGCGTAGAGCTCGAGACGCTCCGCGGTGACCGCGACACGTCCGGCTTCGGCTTTACTGACGTACCCCTGCGAGACGCTGGTGTCGGCATCACCAGAGGCCTGCGTCATCAGGGAGGCCACGTCGGTCTGGGTCAGGCCACGCGATTCCCTCGCAAGGGTGAGCATCGCGGGCTGAGCTTGCGCCTCTTCAGGCATCACTTCATCACCTCCATCCAACTCTCATCATAGTAGCACCGATTATTCCTCTCAGTATCCCTCGGTCAGGCGACTGTCCCCTGACCGACGACGGCCTGGTCCCCATGCGGCTAGCGCCGTGACCGGGAACGTTTGCCTGGGTGCCCTCGCGCCACGATGGGTAGTGGTCGACCTTCCCAACGCACACCTCTCTCTGCGTACCCGGGCTTGTTCTCGACGCTGGGCCGCGAGTACATGCGGGTCGCAGGCGTTGGCGTTGCGCCACCGCAGATAGGCGTGCAGAGCCCGCGGCCAGGACGTGTGGTTGGGATGGTCGAAGTTAGCGAGGGCGAACTGGCGCAGCAGCCCGAAGCGCGCCTCGACCGGGTTGACCCAGACAGCGCATCGCATGGTTACCGAAGCGTGAAGTCAAAGAAATGTCGAAACAGAGCCGACACGGAAGCGACAGGATCCACGCGCCGGGCCAAGGCGCCGGTTAGCCGGCGTCGGCCATCCGTGCGACCAACTCATAGAGGCTCGCTGCGACGATGCGGCGGGAACGTCCGAGCTTGATCGACCTAATCTCACCGGACTTGAGCATGGTGAAGAGGGAGGTCTTGCCAATGCGCAGAACTGCCTGGGCCTCTGCTGGAGTCAGGAGCAGAGCAGCTACATGAGGAGGGGCGTGCGCCTCAGAGGGCGCGGGCACCCTCCCCTCTGCTTTGGTACTGCTAGCCGTTGATCGGCTACAGTGCGAGTGCATAGTTGACGCCTCCTTGCGCCCTGAGGGGCGGGAACCCCTCCTTGCGATCGGTCCTTGAAGACCGGGGACTTGGCTTGTCCTAGGTGGTGCGGCTGTGTCTTGGCCCGTCGGTGCGGGAACACCGGCGGGCCCATCGCTGTGTACTTCAGGTTTTTCGGGCCGGAGGGCGCACGCGCCAAGCCCCGCCTTGTTCAGGCGAAAGGCTGCGTCCCCTTCCTTCGTGTTTCTACTACTGGGCCCAGAAGCGAGACATGGATCGTCGCTGCTCAAAGGCGGATGGCCGAGTTATCCACAGATCAGGGTGGGCTGTGGATAACTGCGCCACTTCTCCTCTACTTCCCAAGCGCGCCATGGGTGATGACAGCTTGAAAACCTATGACGGACCAAACGCTCCGCTTCATTCTGCCACGAACGTACACCCCCCAGTGCCTTGCGGCAACCCTAATCAGCATGAAACCATCCATGCTTATGAAGGATGAACCGCGGCGAACTTTGGCAGACCGGTGGGACGAGGATGGCCCTGAGGACCGTCTCAGCAGGGTCCTTCGTGAGCTCCGAACCAAGCGCGGCTGGTCACAGGATGAGCTGGCCGAGCGCATGACTCGTCTCGGCTTCCGCATGCACCAGACCCAAGTGGCCAAGATTGAGAACGGGAGTCGAGCGCTCCGCTTCAATGAGATCGTGGCGCTGTCGGTGGCCCTGGGGGTGGCGGTCTCAACGCTCTTGGACATGGCCGCGACCACCGTTGGCTCGGCTGGTTGGGGTAGAAGCATGGAGGGCGTCACTGACGAGATGTTGACGGCAGCGCTTGCTCGGCGCCATCAAGCCCAGTTGGAGCTTGACGCACTCGATCGACATGAAGTGTTTCTGGATAGCCGGATCACGGATGCCGAACGCGTCCTAGAAGGACTTTTGGCAGAAAAAGCGTCATTGGAAGACAAACGCCGCGTTCTCCATGACGAGCTGCTCGCACACGATGACGAGGTGAGTCGTCAGAAGGACCTTGCCTTTAAGCGGACGAAGCCAGTACGTCGAGCTGGCGGCTACTAGGCTCGACCTTCCGGGCCCCTGCTCTCCCAGCGATGAGGTGTTCTTCGAAGCTGCTGCCGTGGAACAGAGCTGTTTCACAGACGAGAGTTGACAGCACCCGCCCTGTTCAAAGACCTGTAGCGACCCTCAGCGAACCCCACAACAACAGGGCTCGCTGGAAGAAGAGACCTTCCGCTTCTCCAGTTCCAGTGGTCTCCGTCGTGAGAGCGATCTACCCCTCGCTTCGGGACCGCTCTCAGTGGCACTGCCCTGGGCGCTCCTCGACCGCTAAGAGGGCAGCAGCACAGTCAGCCGAGCAAGGCAGTCAGAGCTGCCAGAGCTGTGGTCACAGCGGCGATGACGGTGAGAGTTGCGGCGGCGGTGGCCGCAGCGCGGCCGATCGCGCTCGGGTAACTGGCCCCGTCACGGCGGGCCAGGTAGGCGGCCCCCACCCCGGCCAGTACCGCCACAAGCACGCTCAGGGCGCAGGCGAGCGCAAGCAGCATCCACTCGGCCATGGGCTTCTCCTCCGATTCGATTCGGCGTTGTCGGCGTCGAATCTGACCGAAGGGGTGGCCGACAATGACCAGCTGGACAAAGATGAACAACGACGTACAGGCATGGCGGTCGCGGTGGGAGTGGGTGTGGGGCAGGCAGATACGTGCGAGCAGCCCGCACCACAGGACGCGCGCGCCCAGCTGGGCGAGCGTTTGGACACCGCCCGGCTGAAAGCGCGGCTGAGCAAAAGCCAGTTGGCCGCGCGCGCGGCCTTGAGCCGCACCACGGTCACCGCAGCCCTCAACAACACCGGAGCGATCCCGTCCAAGGAGACCGTCACGGCCTTAGCCAGAGCACTCGGCCTGGACAACGCTCCGCTCCTGGCTCTACGCGAAAGGGCCTCCGGGGGGAAGTCGGTGTCCGGCCGTCGAGCCGGACAGGGTCCAGCGCCGGGCCCGAGCGTCGTCCACACGGTCCAGGGCGATGTTTCCGGCACCGTGATCATGGCCGGCGGCGAGGTCACCCTCACCTCCCACCCGCACGCCGGACACACCCTCACCGCCGACCATGCCGTCGGGGTCGATCACCTCTCTCCCGCCCAGTTGCAGGTGCACGCCGCGGTGCTGCCCGCCCCCGACCCGGGCGGCTACCCCTTCCTCACCC
>NZ_QPFC01001385.1:0-1076 GCF_003427465.1 Nocardiopsis sp. TNDT3
GCGCGCCCCGGGGTCCGTCGTGGGCCCGGCCAGCACGAGCGACCCCACCTCGTCGGGCGCGCGCACCGCGGCCTCGGCGACCACCTGCGTTCCGAGGGAGAGCCCGAGCAGGCAGGGCCGCTCGATCCCGCGGACGCGGAGCCACGCGAGGAGGGAGTCCGCGAGTCCGGTGACCGTGGGCGCGTGGTCGGGTGCGGTGCTCGCGCCGAACCCCGGCAGGTCGACGGCCCAGGCGGGCGTCCTTCCCTCCAGGGCCCTGACCACGGGCAGCGTCTGGCGTGAGGAGATCCCCGCGCCGTGCACGCAGACCACCGGCGGCCCCTGTCCGGGTACGTGCCACCAGGCCATCGACGCGCGTCCGACCCCGTCCGTGCCCCTGAGGGCCTCCATGCCTACCCCCGAACGACCTCCTCGGCACCGGTCATGTGGTCGCCACAACTACCCAGGGCCCCCGCCTTCAACCCACTCCCCCGTCGAGGCGTGTGGAGACGCCGCGGGGCGGTCAGGGAGGTACACGCAAGGGTGTGCGCGCGAAGGGAGCCAGGTGATGGGCAGGAAGTCGGATTCGCCTCCGAAGCACCCGTGGTTGAGGGGGGCCGTGCGGGGTGTCGCGGGTGCGATGGCCATGAGCGGTATGCGGCAGGTGGAGGTCGGAGCGGGGTTCGTGCGGCGCACACCGCCCGAGGCCGTCCTGGCGGAGGGCGTGCCCGCCCTGCTGGAGAGCGTTCCCCCGGAGCGGAGGAAGGCCGCGATCGAGCTGGCGCACTGGGGGTACGGGGCGGCGGCGGGTACCGTCTTCGCGCTGCTGCCGCGCCGGGTGAGGCGGTGGCGGCTGGCCGGCCCGGTCTTCGGGGTGGCGGTCTGGAGCGCGTACGAGCTGGCCGTCGCCCCCGCGCTCGGCCTCGCCCACGCGCGCGGGCACCGGCCCCGGGAGCGGTGGGCGTTCCTGTTCGACCACGTGGTCTTCGGGCTCATGGTCGGGGAGGCGCCCGAGAGCGTGGTGGCCGGAACCGGCGGCTCCGGGGACGACGCGCAGGAGGGGTGCTGCTGCGGGGGCCACGGGAGTGCCGGGGGCC
>NZ_QPFC01001386.1:0-1215 GCF_003427465.1 Nocardiopsis sp. TNDT3
CCCCGAGCCCCCGTTCGCGGTTCCCCCGCCGGCGGGGTCCCCGCCCGAGGGGGTTTTGTCGTCCGCTCCGCCACCCGTGTCGCCGCCCGTGCTGCCCGCGCCGTCCGTGCCGTCGCCGCCGGTGCCGTCCGGCGAGGGCTCGTCCCGGAAGGGGGTGCCCTCCGAGGACGGTTCGGCCTCCGGGGAGGGGGACGGCTGCGCGGAGGGCTCGGGCAGGTCCACCTCCGGCGGCACGTCGATCAGCCCCTGGGCGGCGAGGTCGGCGACCTCCATCCGGAAGGAGGCGGTCCGCACGGTGGAGGCGGCGCGCGCGCTGTCGGCGTCGACCACGGTGTGGCTCTCGCCGTCGATCTCCAGGTAGGCGGCCATCGGCCCGAAGAGGTCCTCCGCCGCGGCGCTGCCCTCGGTCTCGCCGCCGAATCCGGTGGCGGTGGAGTAGCCGGTGACCACGTCGCCGTCGGCCACCCAGGCCTGTGCGTTGCCCCAGACGAGCTGGTCGGCGGCGGCGGGGAGCGCGGGCACGGCGCCCAGCACTCCGAGAGCGACGAACAGGACGCCGCCGCGGACGAGGCGGCGCGCGGTCAGCTTGGCGGGAGACACCACAACACTCCTGTTGTATGCGGGGGATGTCCGACCCTGGGGTCGGCCCGTGACCGCCGCGAACGGCGGACAGGGTTGCCCGGCCGGCCTGAGACGGCCGGTCGCGGTGTGCGGGGCGGATCGTGTCGGGGCCTTCCCACCCCGGGAAGGTGACTCTGTGTCGGGCGGTGTGTGCGGGCGCCCTACGGCGAGCCTAACCTCTGGATCACGAAACGGAAACCGTTCGCCGTGGGCCGATCGGCCGGTGCGCGGGCGCTGACCACCGGTCAACGGAGGCCGCCGCCGCGAAGTTCCGGACGCCCCGGGAGGCAGCGGAAGCGGTGCCGGGCGGAAGGCTCCGGACAACGGAAACGGCCCCGGGGAACGTGTCCCCGGGGCCGGGTCGGCTCAGCCGACGCCAAGCGCGTGCCTAGCCCTCGCTGGTCTCCGCGGCGGAGTCAGCGGTGTTCTTCCTGCGGCGCGCGAAGTACGCGGCCAGACCGCCACCGGCGGCGATCGCGGCACCGGCCGCGATCAGACCGGCGATCGGGCTGCCGGTCTGGGCCAGGGACTCGGCGTTCTCCAGCTTCTCCGGCTGCGGCTTCTTCTCGGTCTTGTCCTCGGGGTGGGTGGGCG
>NZ_QPFC01000176.1:0-3480 GCF_003427465.1 Nocardiopsis sp. TNDT3
GGGCCACGGACTTCGCCCGGCTGTGCCGCGAACGCGCGGGCGACCCGCGCCGAAGCGTCGTGGGCAACGGGATGGTCATCGAGCAGGCGCAGATCCTCACCACGCACAACCTGGCCGTCCTGGTCGGGGCCGGGGCGCGGCCCGCGTGCGGGTGGGCGGAGCTGGCCCGGCGCGCCCACACCCTGACCGTGCGGACCGTGGAGAGCCTGCCCCGGGTGTTCCCGCCCCTGCCCCACGTCAAGAACGCGGCCTTCGCCTGGCGGCAGACGGTGTTCTTCCTGTCCCTGTGCACCGAGGCAGAGCAGCGCGAGGTGACGGCGTGGATGGTGGGGCTGGCCCCCGACCAGCCCCACCACACGCGCGAACGCCTGGAGCCGGTGCTGGCCGGACTGCGCCGGGTGGTGGAGGGAGAGCCCCTGGAGGAGACCGGGGCCCCCACGGGAAGGCGCCGCTTCCTGGGCTGGGCCGGGCGGCACTGGATGCTCCAGATCGCCCCGCGGGCCCTGCGCGGCGCGGACCGTCCCTGAAGTCCGGCGCCGCGCCGACAGCACGGGGTGACCGGTGCGGGGCATCCGTCCACGCTGCCCCGCACCGGCGGTACGGGCGCACCCGCACGGATCCATTTTACGGACTCGGGGGGAAGGGCGACCAGCGGTCCGGGAAATTCGTGCGGTGTTCGGTTCTCCGAAGGGAGGCCGCTCCGGTCGCACACCAGGCGGAGGGTGGCCGATTCCCAGCCCCTTCCTCCGGTTGCCAAGGTTTGACACCGAACACCGTTTTCATGTGCGTTGTTACTCTTTGTTCACCCTTTGTGATAATACAAGGAAGCTCTACCTTTATGTCGTAGATTTCTAGTCGTCGAAACCCGTGCGCCCCCCGGACACGGCGCTCCGCCGCGCGGACGCACCGCGGACCTGGGGCCGACCCGGGCCGCCTGGCAGGTGTGCACGCGGCCCGGTCGGCCGTGGTCCGTTCGGGTTCGCAGGGGAAGGTCGGGGCTCGTTGGCGCGGCTGGCATGGACCCGGGGACGCCCGGGTACGGCCCTGAAGCCGCCACGGAGTCCCCTGGAGCGCGGGCGTCGGCTCCGTCTCCGACACGCTCCCCCCGACCAGCCGCGCCGGTCCGGTGGGTGCCGCCAGCATCCAACGGCACACCCCCGACGGACAACCCCAGCGGCACCCCGGGGCACAGGCGTAGGCACCCTTCCCTCACGCGGGCCACGGCCCCAGGAAGGTTCAGGGCCGGTCGGTAGCACACTTGTGAGGGCATGACCGAAAGGAGGGCGTCTCCTCCGCTTCCCCCGTTCCCGTCGGTTCCCTCCCCCCGCGATGTCCCGACGGCGGAAAGGACGCGGAACAACGAAGGACACCGAGCGGATATTCCCGGTGCAAAGGACGGAAAACGGTGGACGTCGGGCCCGGGCGCAGCCGGTGCAGGCCCCGAAGAAGATCGCCGTTCCGCTATCGGTACGCGGCCGGGGGAAAGCCCGCCCCGGCCTCAGCGGTCTCCGGCCGGCGCCTGCGGGGCAGGCGTCGTCCGCCCCGCCGGGGAGGCCAGGAGCGCGAGACGGTCCGCGCTCTCCGGATGTGCGCGGTCGGGGTGGTAGATGACGAGCAGTTGCTCGTCGGTGTCGTCGATGGCGAGTTTGGACACGTTCAGGTCCATGGGGCCGACCCGGGGGTGGTCGACGCGGACGAGGCCGCCGCGGGGTGGACGGACATCGTGACGTGCCCAGGCCCGCCGGAAGGCCTCACTCGCCAGGGACAGCTCCTCCACCAGTTGCGCGACTCGCGGATCGCGCGGATCCGTTCCCACACGCCTGCGGAACATCGCGACCATCTCCCGCCGGTCGAGGTACAGGTGGTTGTCCGTGTCGAGGAAGGCCGCGCGCAGCAGGTTCACGCCCGGCCTCAGCTCCGGGGAGAGCGCGCGTGCCAGAGGGTTGCTCGCGAGCACGTCCGCGTACCGCCCGGCGACGAACGCCGGTGCGTCGACCGTGTGGAGAAGGTCGAGGACCCGGGGAGCGAGGGTCTCCCCCCGACGGGGTTCACCACGCGAGGGCCGCGGAGCGGTGCCCAGTCCGAGCAGGTACTGGGTGGAGGGTCCGTCCAGTCGCAGCGCCCGCGCGATCGACCCGAGTACCTGGGCCGAGGGGTTGCGGTTACGTCCCTGCTCCAGCCGCAGGTAGTAGTCGGAGCTGATGCCCGCGAGCAGGGCGACCTCCTCGCGGCGCAGCCCGGGAACACGGCGGCGGGAGTCCTCGGGGAGGCCGACCGCCTGGGGGGTCACCAGCTCCCGTCGGGCACGCAGGTACTCACCCAACGGGTTCTGTCTGTCGGTTCCGCGTCCTGTCATCACCCCGGATGGTATCCGCCCGGACGGGGGGAGCGCCTGGTCCTGTCACTCCCAGGATGAAGGCGGCCTACCCGGGACTGGCGGCGATAGCGGATCGTCGCTGGGGAGCGCGGCGCACGCCGTCAGGTACCCGCGCTCGGCCCGTATGTCCGACCCGAACAAGGGAGGTCCTCGTGTCCTCGGATCGCATCGCTCTGGTTACCGGAGCCAACCAAGGTATGGGCAAGCAGGTCGCGAAGGAGCTGACCGCCGACGGGGTGACCGTGTTCGTCGGTTCCCGCGACGCCGCCCGCGGCGAGGCGGCCGCCGCCGAGATCGGAGCCGGCGCGACCCCGCTCCAGCTCGACGTGACGGATCCTGAGTCGGTCGCCTCGGCGGCCCAGCGGCTCCGTGAGGAGGCCGGTCGGCTCGACCTCCTCGTCAACAACGCCGCCGTCTCCACCACTCGGCAGGGTGTCGACATGGCCGAACTGCGCTCCTTCGCAGCGGCGAGCGTGGTCCCGCTGGAGGAGGTGCGGGCTGTCTGGGAGGTGAACGTCTTCGGGCCTGTGGCGGTGTACCAGGCCGTGCTCCCGCTGCTCCGCCTGTCATCGGACGCACGCATCGTCAACGTCACGAGCGCGCTCGGTTCTCTGACGACCGTCACCGACCCGACTCTCCCCTACCACGCGCTCTTCGAGCCGGTCTACGCGGCGTCGAAGGCGGCGCTCAACGCCGTGACGGTGGCGATGATGGCCGAGCTCCGGGACTCCGGTGTCAAGGTCAACCTCGTTTCGCCGGGGTTCGCGAACACCTCGCTGGTCAACTTCGAGGGCACGGAGTCGGTCGAGGACGCCGCTCGTGAGATCGTGCGTGTCGCCCGGCTCGGGCCCGAAGGGCCCTCCGGCACCTTCACGACGTGGGAGGGAGCGAACCTCCCGTGGTGAGTCCACAGGGCTGATCCGTCAGCGCCGCGTGCTCTCAGCCGTACGGGCACGGCCCAGCGATGACAGGGTGCGACACCTGTCACACGGGACTTCTGGGGGCGTGGGCGGCGGGTTCCGGCGTTTCCCGGCGTTCCCAGACGGTATGCGGGGAGGGTTCGCCGAAGGGCCGCCGATGCGGGCCGGGCCCCATCGGCGGGT
>NZ_QPFC01001387.1:0-1389 GCF_003427465.1 Nocardiopsis sp. TNDT3
CCTGCTCGGCCTGGACACCGTCAACCGCGACGACAACTTCTTCACGCTCGGCGGGGACAGCCTCCTCGCCACCCGCATGATCGTCCGCCTCAACGACCGGGGGCTGCGCGGAGCGGACCTGGGCCTGCTGTTCTCCGCCGGTTCGCTGCGGGAGTTCGCCCGGGGGCTGCGGGACGGGACCGGTGAAGCGGGCTTCAGCGCTCCGGTCGCACGCCCCGAGGAGCGCCACGAACCGTTCCCGCTGACCTCGGTGCAGCAGGCGTACCGGATCGGCCGCGGCGACGACTTCGCACTCGGCGGGGTCGACTGCCACTTCTACACCGAGTACGACGGTGCCGACATCGACCTCGCACGGCTGGAGGAGGCCTGGAACCTGCTCATCCTGCGTCACGACATGCTGCGGGCCGTGCTCACCCCGGACGGACGCCAACGCGTCCTCCCCGAGGTGCCCCGGTTCGCCGTCCCGGTCACCGACGCCTCGGACGAGGACGCCGGTCAGGCCCTGGCGGACCTGCGCGCGGCCATGTCCCACCAGCTCATCGACCCGCACACCTGGCCGCTGTTCGACCTGCGCGCGGTGCGCTACGGCGGCGGAAGGGTCCGTCTGGGCCTGAGCATCGACGCGCTCACCGTGGACGCGCTCAGCGCGATGATCCTCCTGGGCGAGCTGGACCGCCTCTACGCCGACCCGAAGGCCCGGTTGGCACCGCTCGGGCTCACCTTCCGCGACTACGTGCTGGGCGTGCACCCGTCCCCGGAACGACGGGAACGCGCCGAACGCCACTGGGCCGCCCGGGTCCGCGCCCTGCCCGGTCCGCCGGAGCTGCCGCTGGCGACCGACCCCTCGCTCGTGCGGGCCCCGCGATTCGAGCGGCGCGAGCAGTGGCTGGACACCCGCGAACGGGAGGCCCTGCTCGCCGCGGCCCGGGCCCACGGGGTCACCGCCTCGGCCGTGCTGGCCACGGCGTTCTGCGAGACGCTCGGCGCCTGGAGCGCGAACCCGCACCTGACGATCAACCTCACCCTGTTCGACCGCCGCGACGTCCACCCCGACGTCGGGTCCCTGGTCGGCGACTTCACCTCCCTGCTCCTGGCGGGCTACCAGCCCGAACCGGAGGACAGCTGGGCCGAGCGCGTCACGCGCCTGCACCGCCGGATGGGACAGGACCTGGACCACAGCGAGGTCACCGCCCGGTGGGTCCTGTCCGAACTGGCCCGCCACCGGGGCTCCCTGGACGTGTCGATGCCCGTGGTCTTCACCAGCACGATAGGCGCGACCGGAACGGGCGACGCGGCCGTACGCCCCTCCTTCGCCGAGCCGGTCTGGGGTGTGTCGCAGACGCCGCAGGTGTGGCTGGACCACCAGGTGGTGGAGCGCGACGGCGGTCT
>NZ_QPFC01001388.1:0-2543 GCF_003427465.1 Nocardiopsis sp. TNDT3
ACTGCTCGCGGCGGGCGCGGGCGAGGGCGTCCGGGTCGACGTCGCCGACCAGGAACTCCTCGCCGGGACCGGCCCGCAGCGTCTCGGAGCCGTCGGGTGCGACCAGGGTGCTCAGCCCCGCGTAGCGCAGGTCGCCCTCGGCGTCGCAGCGGTTCACGTACGCCAGGTGGATCTGGTTCTCCAGGGCGCGCACCGGCACGATCCGCTCGGCCACCTCGGTGAAGGGCAGCATGAGCGCGGTGGGGACGAGGAGGAGTTCGGTGCCGGCGAGGGCGTGGGCGCGCACGGCCTCGGGGAACTCGACGTCGTAGCAGACCAGCAGGCCGACGCGGATCCCGTCGAGGTCGGCCTGGACCACCGGCTCCGCGCCCGGGGAGAACGCCCCGCGGTCCAGGTCGCCGAACAGGTGGGTCTTGCGGTAGGTCCGGCGGTCGCCGTTGGAGTCCACGAGCTGGACGGCGTTGTACACGGCGCCGTCGGCGCGCTCGGGGAAACCGTGGACGATGGCGACGCCGGTGTCGGCGGCGATGGCGGTGACCGCCTCGCTGAGGGGGCCGTCGTGGGGTTCGGCCAGCCGGGCCAGGAGGCCGGGGTCCAGGTTGTAGCCGGTCAGGGACATCTCGGGCCCCACCAGCAGGCGGGCTCCGGCGTCGGCGGCGGCTCTGGCACGCTCGGCGAGCCGGTCGAGGGCGGCGGCGGGGTCCGCGCCTGGTCCGGTGCCCTGGTCAAGGGCCACGCGCAGGGGTCCGCGTGTCACTGCCTCCCACCTCGCTTTTCTCCGTCGTCTCGGGGCCGCGTCCACTCTAGGTGGACGAACGCGCCGAAACAGTGCGCCCATACGGAGGATTCCCGCGTCTTTCCCGCGAGGTGCCGCTTTTTCTTGCGCCCGGGGACGGATTGGCGCGGCATGTGGTGCGCCGCACTCCCCCCGGGAACACGCGAGGGGGCCGGGGGATCCCCCGGCCCCCTCACACGCGGTTCCCGACCGGTCCGGCTAGGAGCGGACCTCGCTGACCTCGGGGTCGGTCTCCAGCGCGGAGCGGCGCATGCTGTAGGCGAAGTAGATCGCCACGCCGACGGCGAGCCAGACCAGGAAGGCCACCCACACGCTCATCGACATGCTGAACATGAGGTAGGCGCAGGCCAGCACGCCCAGGACCGGCGTGACCGGCGCCCCCGGCACGCGGAAGGCGCGCGGCAGGTCGGGCCTGCTGCGCCGCAGCACCAGGACGGCCACGTTGACCAGGGCGAAGGCGAAGAGGGTGCCGATGGCGGTGGCGTCGGCGAGCGGCCCGAGCGGGACCAGGGCGGCGAGCACCGCGATGAGCACGGAGGTGATGAGGGTGTTCGCGCGCGGGGTGCCCTTGGCGTCGAGGGTGGAGAAGGCCTTGGGGATGAGGCCGTCGCGCGACATGGCGTAGAGGATGCGGGTCTGGCTGTAGAGCACGACCAGGACCACGCTGGCCAGGGCCAGGACCGCACCGGCGGCGAAGATGACCGCCCACACGGGGGTGCCGGTGACCGCGGTCAGGATGCCCGCCAGGGAGGTCTCGCCGTCGACGAAGCCGGTCCAGTCGAGCGCGCCGACCGCCGCGAAGGCGACCAGGCAGTACAGCGCGGTGACCAGGATCATCGCGAACATGATCGCCCGGGGCAGGTCGCGCTGCGGGTTCTTGGCCTCCTCGCTCGCGGTGGAGACCGAGTCGAAGCCGATGTAGGAGAAGAACAGGGTGGCGCCCGCGGCGCTGACACCGGCCATGCCCATCGGCATGAACGGGGCGAAGTTGCCGTCCTGGACGGCGGTGATCGCGATGGCCACGAACATCACCAGGATGGCGACCTTGACGGCGACCATGACGGCGTTGACGCGGCTGCTCTCGCGGACCCCGGCGAGCAGGGCGAACATGGACAGCAGGACCACGACGGCGGCGGGCAGGTTGATCACGCCGCCCTCCAGGGGACCGGAGAGCACCGCGCCCGGCAGGGACAGGCCGGTGGTGAGCTGGAGGAGCTCGTTGATGTACTCGCCCCAGCCGACACCGACCGCGGCGACCGACACCCCGTAGGTGAGCATGAGGCACCAGCCGCACACCCAGGCCATGAACTCGCCGATGGTGGCGTAGCTGTAGGAGTAGGCGGAGCCGGAGGCGGGGATCATCCCGGCCATCTCGGCGTAGGCGAGCGCGGAGAACAGCGCGGTGATCCCGGCGAGCACGAACGAGACGATGACGGCCGGTCCGGCGACGGGGACGGCCTCGCCCAGCACGACGAAGATGCCGGTGCCCAGGGTGGCGCCGATCCCGATCATGGACAGCTGCCAGAAGCCCATGTGCCGCTGGAGGCCGCTGCCCTCGGAGTCCCGGGTCTCGGCGACGAGCCTCTCGATCGGCTTGCGCCTGGTGAGGCGCTGCCTCAGCGCGGGCGCACCGCCCGGGCCTGCGGCCCCGCGGGTGCCCGCCGGGCTCTTCTGGTCCACCACGTGTTTACTCCTCGTTCATGTACGTGGGCACACCGCTCCCCCGGGGGAGGTACGGCGGGGGGTG
>NZ_QPFC01000177.1:0-4238 GCF_003427465.1 Nocardiopsis sp. TNDT3
GGCCGAGGAGGCGCGTGCCCTGGGCCGGGTGCTGGCGGCCTCCGGGGGGCGCGAGGTCCCGGTGAGCGTGCTGGAGGCGGCGGACCGGGTCTTCGCCGAGGCACCGCCGTCCGAGGAGGACCGGCCCGGCCTGGCCGTCCTCTTCCCCGCCTCGGTCACCGACGGCGCCCCGTGGCTACGCCTCCTGGAGACCACCGGCGTCGCCGAGGACATGGCTCAGGGGCGTCTGCGTCCGAAGGGCGGCTACGGCGCCTGGCTGTCGCGCTACTTCTTCATGTACGGCTACCGGTGGGTGGGCCAGGGCGTGACCAGGCAGCGGATGCCCGATGAGCTGTACGCGCTGCTGGAGCGCATCGCCCCGCGCATCCGCGAGGAGAAGGCCCCCGTACGCCTCTACGAGGGCCGTTACCGGCACGGCCGCGTGGACGGCGAACTGGTGCGGGCCTGCGAGTCCCACGGCATCGGGGTGGACCTGCCCGCGGGGGTCGGGCGCCCCCTGCGCGGTCCGCAGAACACCGGAGGCGGGACGAGGCCGCACCCGCGTTTCCTGGAGCAGATGAACGCCGAGGTCGAACGGGTCCGGGGCGGTCTGCTGGAGTCGGCGGACAGGGGGCTCGCCGAACTCGACGCCTGCCTCTCCCACGAGGTCATGCGGAACCTGGACGAGGTCGAGGAGATCCTGGACGGGCTCGACCTGGCCGCGCCGCTCGCCCGAACCCTCCGGTTCGGGGTGCCCGGCGAGTACGGGTGGCGGGCCTTCGAGGAGGCCGTGGCCGAGATCGGCGCCCGCGACGGCGGCGTCCGGGGCATGACCTCCACGTGGCCGGTGCTGACCGTCTACGGCAGGGACGCCGCGGTGGCCGTGGACCACCGGGAGAGGCGCGGGTCCTGTTCCTTCACCCTGCCCGAGGACGCCGACGAGCACACCGTGCACTTCGTGGGCGGGGACTTCCAGGTGGCCTGGACCACCAGTGGGAGGAGCGACGGCCGACGGTCGCAGCGGGCGCTGTGGTGCTCGGCGCCCGAGGACGTGTTCGACACGGCCTCCTCCCCGGCCCTCTTCGACCACGGCACCGCCCACTGCCACGACCTCGGCCTCGTCCTGGCCTCCCCGGACGGGGGCCGCTACGACCAGGACGGCGTCCTGCGCCCCGGGGACCGCAGGGGCGTCGTCCGAGTCGGCGACCACCTGGGCGACGGCACGCGCGTCTGGTCGAACACCGGCGGGGGCGACAGCGGTTTTCCGGAGGTGGACGCGGCCACCGGCGTCAGCGGAGACCTCACCTGCCCCGACTTCCTCACCCCGGACCCTCGGCTCGGTTACGCCGACTACCTGGACACGCGCCTGCACCTGGTCGGCCTGCCGGAGGGGGCGGACGGTTCCCCGCTGGGTTCGGCGGACGGGCTCGCGGGCTTCCGCGTGGTCTGGACCGGCCCCGGCGGGGAGGGGGCCGGGAAGGCCCAGCGGGCGCTGGAGGGCACCGACGGACGGCGCGCCCGGCTCCCCGACCGCCTCGACCTCAGGTACTGGGGTGTGCTGCGCATGCCCGGCGGCGCCGCCGGAGGGCTGTTGGCCTACCGCTGGAAGGCGGGCCACACGGTGGTCCAGTGCCGGGACGCCGACGACCACTCCCTGATCTGGGAGACCTGGGCCTACCCCAAGGCCCGGCTGAGGAACCACGAGGGCAACGGCCTGATCCCCCTGATGCCGCCGCCCGCCTTCTGGCACTTCCTGTCCCCGCGCGACCCGGACGCCTCCCGTGCCCTGCGCGGGGTGGACGAGGCCACCGCGCGCCGGCTCATCGAGGCGGCCCTGCACGCGCCCGGTGCCGAGGACCCCTCGTCCCCCGAGTCGCCGCTCGCCTCCTCGGCCCGGACCTCGCCCGCGCGCGCGGCCGCCGTGCGCGAGGCGCTGTCCCGTCTGCTGCCCGAGGTCACCGACGAGGCGCTGGTCGACGGCACGGGCGGTGTGGTGTGGGCGGTGCTGTGGGCCGCCGAACTGCGCCTGCGCCGCGAGGAGGCGTCCCGGCGCACCGCGCTCGTGCGCGCCGGCGCGCTGCCGGGTCCTGTCGCCGAGGCCACCGACGCGGACCTGGAGAGGGCGCTGGCGGGACTGTTCGACTCCGCGGAGACGGCGTTCCACTCCTCCTCCCGCGACCTGGCGGCCACGGTCACCGCCCTGACCGCCGACGGCGCGCGGCTGCGCGGCCGCACCGACGAGCACACCCGCAGGCTGAGCCCGCCCGGCGCACCCGCGCGCTGGGAACCCCTGCTCGGCCGCACCGACGCGGTCCTGTGGCGTCTGGCCACCGGCAGCGCGAGCCCCCGCGAGCGCGGGGCGCTGGTGGCACTGCTGCGCGTGTGGGCCGAGCAGCCCTTCGCCGAACGGGGGACCGTGTGGGTGCGGGGCCTGGCCACCGGCGCCTCGCTCGCGCCCCTGGTGGCCGCCGGACAGGCCGTCATCGTCGAACCGCCCTCCCCCCTGCCGCGCGGGTACGGCAGGGAGGCGCGGCACTGGTCGGGGCGCTACCTGGCGGACCGGTGCTACGCCTACGTGCGCGCGGGGTCGGCACCCGTGCCGGAGGGCGCCGAGGAGCAGGACCCGGTGCGGATCGAACGCGACGAGACCGCCCGGCTGCACCGCTTCCTGGAACTCCTCGACCAGCGGGGCCCCGTGGTGTTCGGCCCCGAGGCGGTCGCGGCCTTCCGCGCGACCACACGGGTCGCGAGGGCCACCGCCGAGTTCGTCCTGTCCGGGGAGTTCGGCCGTTCCAAGGCCGCGCCGGAGAAGGGCGCCGCCCGCGCGGAGTACCAGAGGACGGGCGCGAGGCTGAGCACCGAGCAGCGCCGCCGCATGCTCGTGGCGGCCGTGCCCGACGACCCGGCCGGCCTGTGGGAGCCCGGCGGCACCGTCGCCGCGGCCGAGCGCATGGCCCGGGTGTGGGTCGAGATCCTCGGGGCCCAGCCGACCAGGGCCGAACTGGCCGCCGCGAAGGCCGAGTCCGAGGTGCCGGACCTGTTCGCCGCGGACCTGGCCATGGACCCCTTCTGGACCGGCCTGCTCGCCGACCCCTCCGGGGAGGGCCACGCCGCCGCCGACCAGCCCCGCCACCTGGTCCAGAACTCCTGGGGGAGCCTGGAGGTCCGCCGCGACGACACCAGGGAGAGGATCCACGGCGTCGGCGCCCTCGCCCTGCCCTTCCGCGACCCGGCCACCGTGCTCTCCTGGGCCGCGCTCCAGCTGCCGGTGGGCCACCCCGCCGCCGCGGGAGCGGCCCAGCTGCACGCGCGCCTCTCGGCGGGGCTGCGCCGCCCCGGTTCGTACGTTCCGCTGTCCTGCGACGTGCCCGCCCCTGCGGTCCGGGCGTGGGCGGAGCGGGCCGGGGCCGTCCCCGTCCGGGTCGGGCCGGAGCGCGCCCTCGAACCCGGCTCCGCCGCGTGGCCGATGCACAGCGACGGCGTTCTCGTCCTCCACGAGCCCCGGATGGACCGCCCGGTCGTGCCCGTGCTGCTGACCGCGGGACTGTTCGACCCCGGCGCCGTCGAGCGCACGGTGGAGGCGCTGACCGGGCTGGACCTGCACGACACCGCCCGGGAGGTCCGCAGGGCGGCGGCGCTGTACGGCGGGCTGGCCCGCACGGCCGCGCGCGCGACCGACACCCCGGTTCCGGCGGGCGGTTTCGAGGCCGACCCGCGTCTGAGCGCCCCCGACCTGGTGGAGGAGGTCGCGGGCGGGCTGGACGCTGACGCCGACGCGGCGGCGCTGTACCTGCAACTGCTCACCCTGTCCCGGCCCACCGACCGCAACGTGCGCCGGTGGAACGGCTGGGCGCCCGCGCACCACAGGAGGACCGCCGCCCGCCTCCTGGAGACCGGCGCGGTCGAGCAGGGCAGGCGCTCGCGGGCCGGGCGGACGCTCTTCGTCCCCGGCGACTGGACCGAGCTCAAGGCCCCGCACCTGCCCCTGGAGACGGCCAAGCTCGGCTCCCACCTGGTCCGGGCCAGGTTCGACAGGCAGATCGAGGGGCCCCTCAACGGGGTGTGGCCGGTGGCGCCCGCGCACGAGATGTTCGCCCGGGCCTGGAGGGAGCGCGGCCCGGCGTGAGGGCGGGACCGGCCCGGGCCCATGGCGAGGCCACCGGGCGGCCCCCGGATTCGGCGTCCGCGGGTTCAGCGCCCGCGGCGCCGACCCGTCGCGGCCAACGCCCGCTGCCACCACCCCTGGGCCTCCCCGGGCC
>NZ_QPFC01001389.1:0-1243 GCF_003427465.1 Nocardiopsis sp. TNDT3
CTGTCCCGCGAGGCCAGGAGCAGCATGTCGAGCACGGCGTCACCGTCTGGAACACCGTCCCCGCCCTGCTCGACATGCTGCTCCTGGCCTCGCGGGACAGGGGGCTGCCCTCCTCGCTGCGGCTGGCCCTGGTCTCCGGGGACTGGGTGGGCGGCGACCTGGCGCCGCGCCTGCGCGAGGCGAGCGGCGCACGCGTCCACCTGGTGGCCCTGGGCGGCGCCACGGAGGCGGCCATCTGGTCCAACGCCTTCGACGGCGGCCACGTCCCGCCGGGGTGGCCCTCGGTGCCCTACGGAACGCCGCTGCGCGACCAGCGCTACCGGGTGGTGGACCCCCACGGGCTGGACTGCCCGGACTGGGTGGCGGGGGAGCTGTGGATCGGCGGGGCCGGGGTCGCCCTCGGCTACCGCGGCGATCCCGAGCGCACGGCCGCCCGGTTCGTCACCGCCGGGGGAGAGCGCTGGTACCGCACCGGCGACCAGGGCCGCTACCGCCCGGGCGCGCTCCTGGAGTTCCTCGGCCGCGCCGACCGTCAGGTCAAGGTGGGCGGCCACCGGCTCGAACTCGGTGAGGTCGAGGCGGCTCTGGAGGACCACCCCGGCGTGCGCCGGGCCGCGGCGCTGACGGTGGGGGAGCGCACCTCCCGCAGGGTGGTCGCCTTCGTCACCGAGGACGGCGAGGGGATCGGGGCCGGGGACGGTTCCGGCGTCGTGGCCGACGGCCTGGCCCGCCACCTCGCCGCCCGGCTGCCCGCGCACGCCGTTCCCGGCAGCGTGCGGACGGTCGGGGAGATGCCCCTGACCGCCAACGGCAAGGTCGACCTCCGGGCACTGGAGGAGCTGGCCGCCGCCGAGGCCGGTCCGGGCGGCGCCCCGCTCGCGGACGGGGTGGAGGAGCACATCGCCCGCGTCTGGGGCGAGCTGACCGGCGCCGCCGTCGAGGACCGCGACGCGAACTTCTTCGCCCTGGGCGGCACGAGCCTGCTGGCCATCCGCATGATCACCGTTCTGCGGCGCGAACTCAGCGAGGAGCTGTCCACCCGGGCCTTCCTGGCCGCGCCCACGCTCGCGGCGCTCGCCGACCAGGTCCGCGCGACCAGGGCGGAGGACGTCCAGGACGGGGTGATCTGACCTCGCAGCACCCGTCCCGTCAGCCACTCCCGTGCCGTCCGGTGCTCCGGGCATCGCCCTGAGACGCCCCACACGAACCGTCCGCCCCCACGCTCACCACCCGTACCGACCGC
>NZ_QPFC01001390.1:0-1427 GCF_003427465.1 Nocardiopsis sp. TNDT3
CGGCGCCGGGATCGCCGGCGCCGAGTCCCTCTCCTCGCCCGTCCACGAGATCGCACCCCTCGTCGAGCGCGCCCTGGTCGAGGGCGTCGCCCCCACCATGAACAGCGTGGCGCCCGAGGGCGTCGGGCCGATCGCCGGCAGCGCCCTGAGCGAGCTCCAGGAGACCGCGCACAACCCCGAGAAGCCCGCTCCCGACCTGGCCGCCCCGCTGCCCGAGGGCCAGGACATCCGGACCCCGCTGGGCGAGGTGCCCAACCCGACCTCCGAGCTGGCCGACACCGTCTCCGGGGTCCAGGACGCCACCGGTCTGGACGGCGACCCCCACGACACCATCGGCCACGACGCCGGGCGGGCCCTGGAGCACGGCGGCCACCGTGCGGGCGAGGCCGTGGAGGAGACCGCGGTCACGGTGCTGCCGCACACCCTGGAGTCGGTCTACGGGCTGCGCGAGCAGGTGGACCTGCCCCGGGTCGGCCAGGTCGCCCAGCTGCCGGACACCTCCCGGCTCCGCGACGTCGCCCAGCTGCCCGAGACCTCCGACCTGTCCTCGGTGACCGGCGGCAACAGCCTGGCACTGGACGGCGCCGAGGCGCCCGCCCTGGAGAACGCCCTGGGTCTGGGCGGCTCCCCCACCGTGCGCCAGAGCGCGGCCGCGCCCCCCGTCCCGAACATGTGGGACATCGCCTACGTCTTCGGCGTGGAGACGCCGGGCAGTGTGCAGGACCTCATGGAGGCCACCCCCCTGACCGAGGACAACAACATCAGCCTCGGCGAGGAGGAGGTGCTCGGCATGATCGGCCAGCGCAACCTCGACCAGCCCCTCACCACCGTCCACCAGTCGGCGCCCGCGGCGCCCGGACTGGGCGACCTGGCCGACGCCCTCGCGAGCGGCGCCGAGAGCGGCGACCTCAGGGCCGCCGAACTCCAGCCCCTGAACGTGGAGGGCCCCCTGGCCGAGTCCGGGGTCCCCCGCCTCTCCGGCACCGGTGTGCCCGTGGTCGACGACGCGGTGGACTCCGTCGTGCCGCAGCTCGCCGACGCCGGGGTGCCCACGATCGCCGAGGGCGTGGACACCCGGACCGCCGAGGCCCTGGTGGCGGAGCTGGGCCGCGGCACCGACCTGCTGAACGACGTGGACACCAGTGACCTGCTGTCCGTCGAGGGCGGTACCGTCCCGCAGGAGACCCCCGCGGGCATGACGCAGCACCCGACCTTCATGGACCTGCCCGGTTCCGAGGCCCTGCCCGTCGTGAGCTAGCCCGCGGCCCCGCACAGCCGGCGGGCGCGACGGCTCTCCCCCGCCGCGTCCGCCGGTCCCGGGGCGGTCCGCCGGGCACCTGAACGGAATCCCACCGCGACACCGGCGCGGCCTCCCCGCACGGCGGGACCGAGAGACACGGCGACGGCGCCGCCCCACCGGGCGGCGC
>NZ_QPFC01000178.1:0-7142 GCF_003427465.1 Nocardiopsis sp. TNDT3
GACCAGCAGGGCGAACCACCTGCCGACGAAGTCGGCGACGCGCGTGAGAACTGACATCGAAGGACTACTTCCCGTGGGTACCCGGGGGCGGCGGAGCACCGCTCCCCGGACGGTCGCCGCCGCGAGGGTCGGCCGCCGCGCGGCCATGGTAGTCCCCGCGTTCCGTGCGAGCGGTGGTCAGGGCGGGTCCCGGACCGGAAACGGCTCCGCGCCGTGGCGTTCCCCACAGGGCACCGCCACCGGGGCGGGTGACGAACCGTCCGGACGGGGAAGAGGCAGTCCATGACCGACATCTCCCCGGACGACGCGACCGAAGACAGGACGTACCCCGACATGACGTACCCCGACGAGGGCCGGAGAGGCCCCCGGGAGTGGCGGTTCGTGTGGCGCCACCGGTACGCCCTCGTGCTGGGCCTGGTCGTGGCGCTGATGGTCGGCGCGTGGGTGGCCCAGAGTTCGGCGCGGCCACTGCTGTGGGCGGTGGCGGCGCTGGGGGTGGCGGCCCTGCTGTGGTGGTGCCGCATGCGGCTGCGCCTGGCCCGGGAGAAGTGGCGGGTGGCGCGGGTCGACCTGTCGGAGGTCGACCGGATGACCGGTGTGGAGTTCGAGGAGCACGTGGCGGGGCTGATGCGCACGCACGGCTACACCGCCGTGACGGTGGTCGGCGGGGCCGACGACGGAGGGGTGGACGTGCTGGGCCGGGCACCGGACGGGCAGGCCGTGGTGGTGCAGTGCAAGCGGTGGAACAGCCCGGTGCCCCCGAACGAGGTCCGCGCCTTCCTCGGCGTCCTCGCCACCAGTTACGAGGGGTACCGGGGGGTGTTCGTGGCCTCGAACGGCTTCACCGAGGCCGCCGCCCGTGAGGGCGAGGGGTACATGACCCTGGTGGACCGGGAGCGGTTGGCGCGGTGGATGGGCGGTTCGGGCGCGCCCGAACCGCCTCCGGCGTGACCGCCCCGTTCCCGGCGGCCGAGGTACCCGGTCAGTCCCACCAGAACTGCCAGACCGGACGGTCGACGAGTATCTCGGCGTAGGCCCTCAGGTCGCGGTGGGAACCCTGCCAGAGGTTGTCCGGGCAGAACGCGAAGTGCTCGGCCGCCACGCGCAGCGCCTGCCCGCTGTCGGTCGGCGGGGCGCCGACCGCCAGGGTGAGGCTCGCGAACCCCATGCCCAGCACGCGCACTCCGAAGCGGCGTTCCCAGTCGGCCACGACGGCCGCGAACACGGCGGTGTCGTTGTCGTAGTTGAGCGGCCCCGCCCATCCGGAAGCGGCGATGGCCTCGGCGCCCGAGGCGGCCGGGACCAGCCCCATCCGCATCCCCGGCACGTGTTCGACGAGGAGTTCGGCGCATTCGGCGGCGGTCCGCTCGGGCGCTCCCTCGGGCACGTCCGCGGCGGGGGCCGGGCCGGGCCACGACGCCCCGTAGGGAGCGGTGGTCGACCGCGGATCGTTGCCCGGATCGGCCTCCTCGCCGGAGGCGTGCTGTCTCCACCACCGGGCGAGCAGTTCCGCCGGGTCGTGGTCTCCCGGTGAGGAGATCCAGCCGGGGAACAGCTCCTGGGACTCCCAGGGCCGTACCGGGTCCCCGTACATCCCTTCCAGCAGCAGCGGCCACAGTCCGGAACGGTGGTGCTCGGCCAGGAGCTCGGACCACAGTCCGGCCGGCGCGGAGTCGTGGCTCAGCCACAGCAGCGGCGTGCCGTCCTCCGAGGACACCGTGTGTCCGGGCGGAAGCTGTACGGAGAGCGTCTTCTGGGGGTCGTCCATGCCGCGATCGTAGGCGTCCCCGGTGACGGTTCGCGGCGGCGTGGGCGTGCCCACGCCGCTCCCCGTCGTGGCGCGGCGGGCGTGACCGCTCCGGCTCCGGACACGGCGGCGACACGCGGACCGCCTCCGGTTCGTCCCTGTCGGTCGAGCGGCGCGTACGGGCCGGTCAGGTGGCGAGCGCGCGCAGTGGTCCGTCCAGTTCGCGCCGGTAGAAGTCGACGAACCCGTCCGGGTCGGGCCCGGCGTTCTGCATGACCAGGCGGTCGAAGCCGGCGTCGACGTACTTGCGGACGGCCTCGACGTAGCGTTCGGGGTCGGGTCCGCAGGCGAAGTGCCCCAGCACGTCCTCCTCCCGGACCGTGGTGGTGGCGGCCGCGAAGTTGACCGGGTTGGGCAGCTCGCTCATGACCTTCCAGCCGGTCAGGGCCCAGCGGGAGGTCTCCAGGGCCGCCCGCGCGGCGGTGTGCTCGTCCTGGGCCCAGGCCATGGGCACCTCGGCGTAGCGGGGACCGTCTCCCCCGGCGTCGCGGTAGTCCCGCACGATCGCGGACTTGGGCTCGGTGGCGAACAGCCCGTCGCCGTGTTCGGCGGCGAGTCTGGCCGACTGCCCGCCGCTGGCGGCGACGGCGATCAGCGGCGCCTCATCGGGCAGGTCGAACACCCGGGCGTCCTCCAGCCGCAGGTACTCGCCCTCGTAGGACTGGTAGCCGCCGCCCCACAGGAGGCGGATGATCTCCAGGGCCTCGCGCAGCATGTGGTGGCGCACCTGGACGGCGTCGGGGAACTCCTGGCCGACGACGTGTTCGTTGAGCCGCTCCCCGGAGCCGACGCCGAGGACGAAGCGGCCCTTCGAGAGCAGGGCCAGGGTCGCGGCGGCCTGGGCGATGATCGCCGGGTGGTAGCGCACGGTCGGGCAGGTCACCCCGGTGGCCAGACCGATCCGCTCGGTCCTGGTCGCGATGGCGCCGAGCACGGTCCAGGCGAAGGGTGAGTGGCCCTGGTTGTCCAGCCAGGGGTGGTAGTGGTCGCTGATCTCCACGAAGTCGAACCCGGCGCGCTCGGCCAGCTCCGCCTGCCGGACGAGTTCCTCCGGCCCGAAGGCCTCGGCCGCCAGTTTGTACCCGATCTGCATGCGTCTCCCCTGTTCGGTGGTGTCGGGCGCCGACCCGCGCACCGGAGGGGCCCGCCCCCGACCGGACCGGTGGGCGCTGCGGACCCCGGACACCATTCACCCAGGGCACCCATACAACTACCGTCCGGGGTCGCGAGGAGGTTGCGACACACCCGCCGCCAGGTCAGGACCGTGTGACCGCAGGCCCGGGCGGGGCGCGGCGCGGAGCCGCCCACGGAAAAGCAGTCAGACGATCACGGAAAGCAACGGAGAGGGGAAAACGTCTCCTGCCATTATCAATCTATAGCGCACCCCCGGGCTTGCGGCAAGACCCGGGTCGTGCCGCACAATTTCCCTTCGAAACCGGAATCCGCGCGAATTCGGGACGTGCGAAAAGCGTGTGCCGTTGTCGGCGCACCGATCACGTACCGACGTCCCGGCACTGGTGGGGACCGTGGCGCTCTCACAGGCGCCCGTCGCGGGAACGCGGACGTGCGCCCCGACAGAACACGCGGAACGGCCGGTGGAGAGCGATCTCGTTGAACGGGGAATCCATGATTGACGTGACCGTGGTCGGCGGCGGACCGACCGGCCTGATGCTCGCCAGCGAGCTGCGGCTGCACGGTGTGCGCGTGGTCGTGCTGGAGAGGCTCACCGAGCCGACCCGGCAGGCCCGCGCCCAGGGTCTGCACACGCGCAGCGTGGAGGTGATGGACCAGCGCGGTCTGCTGGAGCGGTTCCTCGCGGCCGGGAGGAAGTTCCGGGTCGGCGGCATCTTCGGCGGCATCACCAAGCCGTGGCCCGACGGGCTGGACACGGCCCACCCGTACGGCCTGGCCATCGAGCAGCCGGTCACCGAACGCCTGCTCGACGAGCGCGCCCTCGAACTCGGCGCCGACGTCCGGCGCGGCCACGAGCTGGTCGGGTTGAGCCAGGACGAGGACGGGGTGAGCGTCGAACTGGCGGACGGCACGCGTCTGCGCTCGCGCTACCTCGTCGGCTGCGACGGCGCCCGCAGCACGGTGCGCAAGCTGCTCGGAGTCGGCTTCCCCGGCGAGCCCGCCAGGGTCGAGACGCTGCTGGGCGAGATGGAGGCGACCGAGGATCCGGAGTCGATCGCCGCCGTCGTCGCGCGGGTCCGCAGGACCCATCTGCGGTTCGGCCTCGCCCCGCTCACGAGCGGAGACGGGGACCGGAAGGGGGTGTACCGCGTCATCGTGCCCGCCGACGGGGTGGCCGAGGACCGCACGAGCGCGCCGACCCTGGAGGAGTTCAGGCGGCAGCTGCGGGCCCACGCGGGCACCGACTTCGGTGTGCACTCGCCGCGCTGGCTGTCCCGGTTCGGCGACGCCACCCGGCTGGCCGAGCGCTACCGGGTCGGCCGGGTGCTGCTGGCCGGGGACGCGGCGCACGTCCACCCGCCGACCGGCGGGCAGGGGCTCAACCTCGGTGTCCAGGACGCGTTCAACCTCGGTTGGAAGCTGGCCGCCGAGGTCGGGGGCTGGGCGCCGGAGGGGCTGCTGGACAGCTACCACGCCGAACGGCACCCGGTGGCCGCCGCCGTGCTGGACAACACCCGCGCGCAGATGGTGCTGCTGGGCACCGAGCCGGGCGCGGTCGCGCTGCGGGGGCTACTGGGCAGGCTGATGGACTTCGAGGAGGTGAACCGGTACGTGACCGGGCTCGTCACCGCGACGGACCTGCGCTACGACTTCGGCGAGGGGCACGCGCTGCTCGGCAGGCGGATGCGCGACATCCGTCTGACGCGGGGGCGCCTCTACGAGTTGACGCACGGCGGACGCGGGCTGCTGCTCGACCGGACCGGTCGGCTCTCGGTGGCGGGCTGGGCGGACCGGGTCGACCACGTCGTCGACACCGGCGGGGCCTGTGAGGAGCTGGGCGCGCCCGCCGTGCTGCTGCGGCCGGACGGCCACGTGGCCTGGGCCGGTGGGGACCAGCGTGAGCTGCTCGAACGGCTGCCGAGGTGGTTCGGCGCCGCCGCAGGCTGAGCGCGCCTCCGGGCCCCGTCAGCGCCCGCACCTGGGAAAACCGGTTGCGGGCGCGCGTCGCGCCGTGGAAACCTGCCGGGGCGCTCGCGGCGGTGACCGGGCGTCTACGGCGAAACCCCTGTGGAGAGCGGTCTTGGGCTACATCGACGTCAACCAGGTCAGCCACACCCTGCCCGACGGCAGGGTCCTGCTGGACTCGGTGTCCTTCCGCGTCGGAGAGGGGTCCAAGGCGGCGCTGGTGGGCGCCAACGGCGCGGGCAAGAGCACCCTGCTGCGGATCGTGCGCGGCGAGCAGCGCCCCCAGGGCGGCGCGGTCACCCTGGACGGTGAACTCGGCGTGATGCCGCAGTTCATCGGGCACGTGCGCGACGAGACCACCGTGCACGAACTGCTGGTGTCGGTCTCCCCCGCTCCGGTGCGCGAGGCGCACGCGGACCTGGAGGCGGCCGAGGCGGCCATGATGGTCGACGACGGCGAGAGGACGCAGATGCGCTACGCCGCGGCCATCGCCCGTTACGGCGACGCGGGCGGCTACGACGCCGAGGTCGTGTGGGACCAGTGCTGCACGGCGGCGCTGGGCGTCCCCTACGAGCGCTGCCGGTGGCGCGAGGTGCGCACGCTGTCGGGCGGGGAGCAGAAACGCCTGGTCATCGAGGCCCTGCTGCGGGGCCCGGCGCCGGTGCTGCTGCTGGACGAGCCGGACAACTACCTCGACGTTCCGGGCAAGCGCTGGCTGGAGGAGGCGCTGCTGGCCACCCCCAAGACGGTCCTGTTCGTCTCGCACGACCGCGAGCTGCTGAGCCGGGTGCCGGACCGGATCGTCACGGTCGAACTGGGCGCGGCGGGCAACACGGCGTGGGTGCACGGGGGCGCGTTCGACACCTACCACGACGCCCGCCGGGAGCGGTTCGAGCGGCTGGACGAGCTGCGGCGGCGCTGGGACGAGGAGCACGCCAAGCTCAGGGCGCTGGTGGCCGCCTACAAGCAGAAGGCCGCCTACAACTCCGACATGGCCTCGCGCTACCAGTCGGCGCGGACCCGGCTGCGCAGGTTCGAGGAGGCGGGGCCGCCGCAGAAGCTGCCCCGCGAGCAGAACCTGCGGATGCGGCTGCGCGGCGGCCGGACGGGCAGGCGGGCGCTGGTGTGCGAGGGGCTGGAGCTGACCGGGCTGATGCGCCCGTTCGACCTGGAGGTCTGGTACGGCGAGCGGGTGGCGGTGCTGGGCTCCAACGGGTCGGGCAAGTCGCACTTCCTGCGGCTGGCGGCCGGGGGCGGCAGCGATCCCCAGTCGTCGGTGCTGCCGGAGGAGGACAGGGCGAAGGTGCCGCCGGTGGAGCACAGCGGCACGGCGCGGCTGGGCGCGCGGGTGCTGCCGGGATGGTTCGCGCAGACCCACGAGCACCCCGAGTTCGCGGGGCGTACGCTGCTGGACATCCTGCACCGGGGGCAGGGCGCCCGCCGGGGCGTGCCCCGCGACGAGGCGGGGCGGGCGCTGGACCGCTACGAGCTGGCTCCGGCCGCGGAGCAGACCTTCGACACGCTCTCGGGCGGTCAGCAGGCGCGGTTCCAGATCCTGCTGCTGGAGCTGTCGGGGGCGACGATGCTGCTGCTGGACGAGCCCACGGACAACCTGGACGTGGTGTCGGCGGAGGCGCTGGAGTCGGCGCTGGAGGCCTACGACGGCACGATCCTGGCGGTGACGCACGACCGCTGGTTCGCGCGCGGGTTCGACCGGTTCGTGGTGTTCGGCGCCGACGGAGGCGTGTACGAGGCGCCGGAGCCGGTGTGGGACGAGGGGCGGGTGCGCCGCGAACGGTAGGGGTTCGGAACCGGGAGCGTGTCACACCGAACCGGCGTGAACGCCGACTCGGCGTGTGGGCGCCGCCGAGGAGCACCGGAACCGCTGCGGGTGGGGACCGGGAGGCGCCGGAACCGGTGTGCCCGCGCGGATCATGCGCGGCGAGCACCGCGGGTAGGACGGCGCCCGCAGGGGCTGACCGGACCACCCCCTCGCCATGACGCCGCCATGCCGGGCGGCAGGCTGACACAGCAGCGTCATCGCAGGCCAGGGACCCCGCATCACACCGGGGGCGTTCTCGGTCGAGCCGCTATCCGACGGGCGGTTCGATGTCGGTCACGGCCGAGCACCCCTCCGAGCAGGCGGGCGGCCAGCCGAGTCCACGGCCGGGAGGCGTCAACACAAGGCCTTCTTGACGCGGGGCGGGGCCGCACGGCGCGGGAACCGACCACGCGC
>NZ_QPFC01001391.1:0-1269 GCF_003427465.1 Nocardiopsis sp. TNDT3
CCTCCGCGGCCTGGTGGGCCGGCCCCGTCACCGGTCGCGGCGGCTGTTCGCCGACCGCGGCTACGACTACGACAAGTACCGCCGCATCCTCCGAGCCCGCGACATCACATCCAAGATCGCCCGCCGAGGCGTCCCGCACGGATCGGGACTGGGCAAGGCCTGCTGGGCCGTGGAACGGACCTTCGCCCGGCTCCACCAGTTCAAACGCCTGCGCATCCGCTACGAGATACGCGCCGACCTCCACCTTGGCCTGCTCCCACTCGCCTGCAGCATCATCTGCTTGCGACGCCCGCGAACCTCATTCTGAAACGATCAGTTGGGCGCGTGGTGGGGGCCAGGTCCAGGTAGGAAGGTGCGCGGCCTTCAGGAACCGTGCGCTGCACCATCGGTTCGCTTTCGCTCCCAGCCGACTCCAACGCACCAGCAGCCGGGGAATCCTCCCCCCTGTTCCTGCCGGACAACGAGCATGACGGCACCGGAACCTTGACCACCACCGGCCCTTTTCCTGCCGGGCTGTTGGTGTCTCACCAGCGCCTGCGCCCACACCCTTGAGGGCACCGCGATCCCCCACCGCACTCCTGAGGCGTTTTTCCGGGATACCAGATCGCCCATGGTCGTAGAATGCAGATCGGATTCGCAAACCACGAAGCATGCTAACGCTACTGTCTCCTGATGAGGGCATGTGCTCCATGATGACAAAAGAAGAGGCAATTGAAGTCGGCAGAAAATTCTTTGATGACGCGGTTGGTGAATTAATTCTCCAGGGAGGGATGATATCGGAGCAGGATATTTTCTGTCATGAAAAGTACGTTATCCTTCCCTGGGATTCGATCGGCTTCCTGAAGGAGGGAAAATGGGAGGAGCGCTTCATTGGAAACGCTCCCATCAGGGTGGATCGGGATACCGGTGATTGCGAATTCATAGGAGTTCTGCAGGCGGTGGAGTATCGAAAGCTCGGTTTTCCTGTATAACGGAGAACCCTTGTGCCGTCGGTCGGGGTGAGTCCGCCGAAACGCGGAGCCGTGCCGTGCCAGAGGGCGCCCTGCGCGCACGCCGAGCCGGATTGGACCGGGCTTCCCTCGGAGGCGGGGGAAGCCCGGGAGACGCCCCGCTACTCGGCACGTCTGATCGGTTTCCTCTTCGGGTCCCGGTGACGGTTATCGTCGAACGCGGTGGGGCTCGATCCACCTCGATGCACCCCCACGGTTGTCCGGCAACGACGACGGCGTGCCCTCCCGCTCCGGGCGGGCACGCCGTCGTCGGCGGTGC
>NZ_QPFC01001392.1:0-1333 GCF_003427465.1 Nocardiopsis sp. TNDT3
ACCCGCGCCCCCGGCACCGCACCGGCCGCCTTCCACCCCTGGCGGGTGCCCGCCCTGCGGCTGGACGCCGCCTCCGCCGAGGCCCTCCTGGCCGCACCCGCACGCGACATCCCCGGCACCGCCTCCGGTCCCTCGCTGGCCCACCTGCGCGCGGTCCGCGACTTCGCCGAACTCCTGGTCACCTCCGGGTGCGTGCTGCCCGACCTGGTGGGCGACCCCGCCCGGGCCCGCTGGCGGCCCGCGCCGCTGGACTGGGCGGAGGAGCACCTGGCCGCGCTCACCGGCGCCCTGCCGCCCTCCGCCCGCGCCCACCTGCCCGGGGAGCCGCCCGACGCGATCGCCCGGGCCTGCGTGCTCGCCCCCCTGGAACTGCTCACCGACGCGGCGGCCCGCCGCCTGGTCCGGCCCCGCCGCGCGCACCGGGCCCGGACCGACCCGGCAGACCAGGGCCGGACCGACCCAGTGGACCAGTCCCGGACCGACCCGGCAGACCAGGGCCGGACCAGCCCGGAACAGACCTCCGACGACGGCGCCGCCCCCGGCCAGCGGCTGGCCGCCGCGCTCACCGGCGCCCCGGACGGGATCGGCGCCGACACCGCCGCCCGGCTGCGCGGACCCCTGCGCGAGTGGCGCTCGCGGGTGCGCGGCGCGGGGCGGGCGGCGCTGCTGTTCCTGCTGCGCGAACCCGACCGCGCGGGGCCGTGGGCACTGGAGTTCTGGGTGCGCTCGGTCAGCGACCCCGGCCTGCGCCTGCCCCTGGAACAGGTGTGGCAGGGCGAGGGCGCCGCCTGGCTGCCCGCCGACGTGGGCGCCACCGCCCTGGCCGATCTGCGCCGGGCCGCGCGCCACCATCCGCCGCTGCGCCGCGCGCTGCGCGACCTGGCCCCGGCCCGGCTGCTGATGAGCACGGAGGACGCCGAGCGGTTCGTGGCCGAGGGCGCCGCCCGGCTGAGCGGCGCCGGGTTCGGGGTGGTCCTGCCCGAGTGGCGCGGCAGGCCCGCCCTGGGCCTGCGGGTGGCGGTCGAGGAGGCGCCCCGCCGACGCGGGGGCGGCGGGGTGGGCCCCTCCGAGCTGGTCAACGTGTCCTTCGAGGCCCTGCTCCAGGGGCGCGACGGCGAGGAGTCCGTACCGCTCGGCGAGGACGAGCTGGCCGAACTCGCCGAGCTGGCCCGCCTCAAGCGTTCGCTGGTGCGCGTGCGCGGCCGGTGGCTGGAGGTGGACCCCGAGCGGCTCAGCGCCACCCTGGACCTGGTCAAGCGGCGCGGCGGCCACTGGATGCGCACCGACGAGGCGCTGCGCACGGCCATCGGGGTGGAGGGCACCACTCCCCTGC
>NZ_QPFC01000179.1:0-9453 GCF_003427465.1 Nocardiopsis sp. TNDT3
GTGGAACACGGCCGCCTTCGCCCCCCGGGCGCGCGTCATGGACCGCGCCCCCACCCCACCAGCCGCAGGCTGAAACCGCTCCCGTAAGACGCGGACCACGGACACGGCCCCGCGGCCCCCGACCGCACCCGCACCCGCACCCGCACCCGCACCGACGGTCACGGTGCGCCGCCACCAGTGGAGCACCCACCCCTGCCCGGAGGAACAGCCGCACCCTTCCGTCGTGTGAGGGTTGTCTCAGTCGCCGCGAGCGAATCAGACTCTCACGTAAGAGTAGAGTTTCTCCGGGTCGTCACCCGCGCACGAGCGGAGGACCACCACACCCTCTTCCCGGCCCGGCCCAGGGGCACGGCCGGGCCCGCGGCGACGAAGCCGCGCCGGGGCGTCACCGACATCGCCCCGGATCCCCGTGCGCACCAGCGCACCCCCGCCTCACCCGGCGCGCGTCCGCGCCGTGCACGAACGCCTGACCCGACACCGCGGTCCTCGTTGTGGGCTGCCCGAAACCCGATGGGTGCCATGAAACTGCCCGTGAAGACCCCCAGGTCACTCAAGGCCCGGATCCCCGCCGCCGCGCAGCTGCGCGCCGACGTTCTGACCGGACTGGTCGTCGCCCTGGCCCTGATCCCCGAGGCCATCGCCTTCTCCCTCATCGCCGGGGTCGACCCCCGCGTGGGCCTGTACGCCTCCTTCGTGATGGCCGTGTCCATCGCCTTCCTGGGCGGGCGGCCCGCGATGATCTCCGCCGCCACCGGAGCGATGGCCCTGGTCGCGGCGCCGCTGTCGATGGAGCACGGCGTCGACCACCTGATCGCCGCCACCATCCTGGCCGGGCTCATCCAGGTCGCCCTGGGCCTGCTCGGGGTGGCCAGGCTGATGCGGTTCGTGCCGCCCAGCGTCATGACCGGGTTCATCAACGCCCTGGCCATCCTCATCTTCACGGCCCAGCTGCCCTACCTGGAGGGCGTGGGCGTGCCGATCTACGTCATGGTGGCCGTGGGCCTGGTCATCGTCTTCGGCCTGCCCCGCCTGACCAGGGCGGTCCCCGCTCCGCTGGTGGCCATCGTCGTGCTCACCGTCGCCGCGCTGGCCCTGGGCGTCCCGGCGCAGACGGTCGGGGACATGGGCGAACTGCCCGACACCCTGCCCGTGCCGCTGATCCCGGACGTGCCCTACACGCTGGACACGCTGGTCCTGATCGCCCCCTACTCGCTGACCCTGGCCCTGGTGGGGCTGATGGAGTCGCTGATGACCGCCAAGGTCGTCGATGACCAGACCGAGACCGCCTCGAACCACGGCCGCGAGGCACGCGGACAGGGCATCGCCAACGTGCTGGTCGGGTTCTTCGGCGGCATGGCCGGGTGCGCGATGATCGGCCAGACCATGATCAACGTCAAGTCCGGGGCCCGCACCCGCGTCTCGACCTTCCTGGCCGGCGTGTTCCTGATCATCCTGTGCGTGGCCCTGGGCGACCTGGTGGGCATGATCCCGGTCGCGGCGCTGGTCGCGGTGATGTTCTTCGTGGCCGTCGTGACCTTCGACTGGCACAGCGTCGCCCCGGCCACCCTGAGGCGGATGCCCTGGACCGAGACCCTGGTCATGGCCATCACCGTCGCCGTGGTCGTGGCCACCCACAACCTGGCCCTGGGCGTGATCGTCGGGGTCGTGGTGTCCATGGTGCTCTTCGCACGCCGGGCCGCCATGCAGGCCGACGTCACCAGCGTGCTCGACCCCGAGGGCGGCACCCGCGTGTACTCGGTCAACGGCGAGGTGTTCTTCGCCTCCACCGGCGAGCTGGTCAACCGGTTCGACTACACCGAACAGGGTCTGGAGAAGGCGGTGGTGGACATGTCCAACGCGCACGTGTGGGACTCCTCGGCCGTGGCCGCCCTGGACCAGGTCACCGAGCACTTCCGCAGGCACGGGGTGCGGGTGGAGATCACCGGCCTCAACGGGCCCAGCGCGCACCTGCACCGGGAGCTGTCCGGGACCCTCACCGGCGGCCACTGACCCGGGGCGCCGGAGGGCGGCCCGCCGGAAGCATGGCGGGCCGCCCCCGTGTTTCCTCGGACCGTGCCCCGGCCGCGGCGGCGCCGGGGAAGGACGGCCCCGGCCGGGTGGAATGGGTACGGCCGGGCGGGGCGGACGAGCCTGACCGGGCGCGGCCGGTCGCGGGACGCGCGCTCCCCCCGCCCGGCGCGGTCAGGCCTCCTCGTCCACGTGGATCGCTCCGGTGGGACAGACCTGCCCCGCCTCGCGCACGGCCGGGTACAGGTTCTCCGGCGGCCGTTCGGTGAGCAGTTCGACGATGCCGTCCTCCTCCCTCTGGTCGAACACCTCCGGGGCGAGCAGCACGCACTGACCGGCGCCGCAGCACCAGTCCTGGTCGACGGTCACCCTCATGGTCGCTCCTCCTTCGTCGTCGCGGCGTGGTCGCGCCCCTCGGCCGGGGTCGCGGGGGCGAGCCAGATCCCCGTGAGCGCGTCCACCAGTCCGGTCGCCGTGTCCTCCCAGCTGCACCGGGGCGTCGCCGTCTCCTCGGCGAGCGCGCGCTCGCGTTCGGCGCACGTGTGCACGATCAGGTGGCGGGTCATGTCCTCGCGTTCGGCGCGCACCCGCGGCGGCAGGTCGGGCAGGCTGGCGCGCAGGCCGAGGAGGACCCGCCCGAGCGGGGGCGAGGTGAGCGTCTCCTCGGTCATGATCACGCGCAGGCCCGGGTCGGTCATGACCTGCGCGGAGAAGCGGGCGAACCAGCTCGGGACGCCCAGGTCCGCGAGGTGCCGGGTCACCGGCCGGACCAGGCAGGCGATCCAGTCGCCCGCCCCGGCCGGGTCTCCCGCCTCCTCGACCGCCCGCGCCCACAGCGGTTCGAGCCGGTCGGTGTGCGTGCGCACGATCGCGCGCACGAGGTCGGTCCTGGTGCCGAAGTGGTAGCCGACCGCGGTGTTGTTGCCCTGACCGGCGGCCGTGCTGATGCCGCGGTTGGACACCGCGAACAGGCCGTGTTCGGCGAACAGGCGCTCGGCGGTGGACAGGATCAGCTCCCGCGTGGTGTCGGCCCGTTCGGTCCGCGTCCTCGGCACGGTCACCACCGGACCGGGACCTCGCGCAGTCCGCCCACGACCAGGCCGTCGAGTCGCCGCAGCTCCGCCGCGGGGACGGCCAGCTCCAGCGTGGGGAGTCTGCGCAGCAGCACGTCGAGCACGGCCTGGAGTTCGGTGCGGGCCAGCGCCTGCCCCAGGCACGAGTGCGCCCCGGCGCCGAAGCCCAGGTGCGGGTTGGGCACGCGCCCCAGGTCCATCTCGTCCGCGTTCTCGAACGCGCTCTCGTCCCTGTTGGCGGCGCCCATGCTGCACATGACGGTGGTCCCGGCGGGGACGGTGGCGCCGCCGATCTCGGTCTCCTCGGTGATGTAGCGCGGCAGGCCGAGCCCGGAGTTGGCGTCGAAGCGCAGCGCCTCCTCCACGGCGGAGCGCACCAGCGTCCGGTCGTCCAGCAGCCTCTCCCAGCGGCTCCGGTCGTCCAGCAGCATCGCCACCATCTTGCCGATCATGTTGGCGGTGGTCTCGTGCCCGGCGACCAGCAGGCCCATGCTGGTGGCGACCAGCGCGGAGGTGGGCAGGTCGTACCCGGCCTCGGCGGTCTCGGTGATCAGGGAGCTGATCAGGTCCTCGCGCGGCTCCGCCCGCTTGGCCTCGACGTGGCCGCCCATGTACGCGAGGAACTCGGCCTGGGCCCGGTCCATCTCCTCCTGGGTGTAGCGGGTGAGGTTGAGCAGCGCGTCCGACCAGTGGGAGAAGCGGTCGCGGTCGGAGTCCGGCACGCCGAGCATGTCGCAGATGACCCACACCGGCAGGGGGAAGCCCAGGTCCGCCCTGAGGTCGGCCGGGTGGCCGCGCTCGACCATGCCGTCGACGAGCTGGTCGGCCATGGCCTCGATACCGGGCCGCAGCGCGTTCATGCGCCTGGCGGTGAACCACTTGCCGACCAGCCGCCGCCACTGCCGGTGCTCCTCCCCGCTGTCGGGGACCGCCGCCGCCAGGTCGCTGTTGAACACGCCGCCCGTCGCGCTGGCCGAGACCCGGGCCGCGTCCTCGGCGTCGAGCCGCCGGGTGAAGCGCGGGTCGGAGAGCACCCGCCTGACGTCCTCGTAGCGGGTGACCACCTCCGCCCGGTCGCCGCTGGGCAGCCGTACCCCGGCGACGGGGCACCGCCGCCTCAGCTCGGCCCACTCGGCGGGCGGCTCCAGCGCCTCCGGGCCGGGGAAGGGGTAGTCCATCAGCGGTTCGGTCCCGTCGGCACCCACAGCCCTCACTCCTCTGCGTCAGCGGTACGTACACGTACAGTGAACGTCCGCCGCGGCGTTGAGTCAAGCGACTGACTTAAGAAGTGGGGCGTAGGCGTCGGGGCGGCCGCCGTCGCGGTCCCGGGGCCGGGTCCGCGCGCGGTCGCCTCCTCAGACGGCCGACCAGCCGTTGTCCACCGGCAGCACCGCGCCGCTGATGCTGCTCGCCGCGTCGGAGGCCAGGAAGACGACGGCGGCGGCCAGTTCCTCGGCCCGCGCCACGCGGCCCATGTTGGACATGAAGGTGCCGAGGGTGGTCGGACCGTGGGGCGCGGAGGCGACGTCGACGGTGATCGAGGTGGCCGTGCCGCCCGGGGCGACGGCGTTGACCCTGATCCCCTTGTCGCGGTACATGACCGCGGTGGACTTGACCAGGCCGACCACGCCGTGCTTGGAGGCGGTGTAGGCGGCCCCGGCGGCGCTGCCGCGCAGGGAGGCCTCCGATGCGGTGAAGACGACCGATCCCCGGCCCTGCTCCGCCATCAGGGGCAGGACGGCGCGGGTGAGCAGGAAGGGCGCGGTCAGGTTCACCCGCAGGAGCCGCTCCCAGACCGCGTCGGTGACGTCGGCGGTGGCGGACATGTCGTCCATGATCCCGGCGTTGTTGACCAGGACGTCGACACCGCCGAGGCGTTCGACGGCCGTGGCGACGACCCGGTCCACGACCTCCTGGCTGCTGAGGTCGCCGACCACGGTCTCGGCGGTGCCCCCGGCCGCGCGGATCTCCTCGGCCGCCTCCCGCGCGGTGTCGGCGTTGAGGTCGGCGATCAGGACCCCGGCGCCCTCCTTGGCGAAGCGCAGCGCGCTCGCGCGGCCGATGCCGGAGCCGCCTCCGGTGACGATGACGTTCTTGTCCTTCAGGCCCAGGCCGGTCATGGGAAGCCCTCTCGTTGCCGCTGGTGGCGGCCGCGGCGGCCGCTTTTGTCACTGTAGGACTTTTTGTCGCTCAGAGACAAATATTGTTCTGCCTGGTCCGGACGTCAGTAGAGTGGACACGCCCAGACGCCGCGGACACGGGAGGGGGGCGGTCGTGCCGGGAACACCGTCCGCGCAGACGCCCCGCGCACCCTCGGGGCGGGGCCGCCCGCCCATGACCGAGCGGCGCAGGGAGATCGTGCGCACGGAGATCGCGCGCGCGGCCGTGCGGCTGTTCACCGAGAACGGGGTGTCGGGCACCACCGGCGACGACATCGCGCACGCGCTCGGCATCTCCACCAGGACGCTGTGGCGCTACTTCCCCAGCAAGGAGAGCTGCGTCCGGCCGCTGCTGACGACGGGCCTGGAACACATGGCCGAACGCCTGCGCGCCTGCCCTCCCGGGGTCCCCCTCCTGGAGTACCTGGAGCGGGAGCGGTTCTTCGACGGCGAGCCGCAGGTCGTGGAGGGGCCCGTAGCAGACCTCATCCGGATGACCCGCACCGAACCGGCGCTCATGGCGGTGTGGCTGGAGGTCCACCACGCCGCCGAGTCCGTCTTCGCCCGGATCATCGCCGACCGCACCGGCGAGTCCCCCGACAGCCTGCCCGTCCGCGTCCAGGCGGCCACCCTCAACTCGGCGCTGCGCCTGGCCGCCGAGGAGCGGGCGCGCCTGGGGGACGACGGGCGCGGCCTTCCGCCGGAGGGAGTGGGGCCGCTGCTGCGCACCGCGCTGACCACCGCGGCCCGCGGCCTGCCCGCCTTCGGGCACGAGGGCGGGGACGAGCACGGGCACGCGCCCTCGGACTGAGGGTGTCCGCGCCGCCCCCGGTCGCCGCCAGCACGGGGACGCGCTCTCAGACTGAGGGTGTCCGCGCCGACCCCGGCCGCCGCTACTGCCGGTGCGGGGACGATGCCCTCGAAGGCGCGATGGTTCCGGGAGGCCGCCCCTCTCCCGCCGCGCCCGGTGCGGCTGCGGCGTGCGGCGGAGCGGATCGGGTCGAACCGGTACCGCCTGTGGACACGCACCCCAGCACCCGGATGCGAACGTGCCCCGGACGGCCGTGCCGCCGGGGCACGCGCCTGCCCGCTCCTACTCCGGGTAGACGGCTTCGGGAACCTCCACCCGCGCCCAGTCGGTGTCCGCGCCCAGGTGGAAGGACGTGTACGCGGGCTGGTTGTAGCCGGTCTGCTGCCGGGCCACGTCCACCCGGTACTGCGGGTCGTGCATGAGGGTGTGCAGCCGGTGTCCGGTCACCTCGGTGCTGGTGAGGATCCGCAACGCGCCGCTGTCCTCCGTGCGCAGGACCAGCTCCTCGCGCCAGTCGCCGAGCACGTCCGCGACCAGGGCGGGGTTGCCCTTCGTCCCGTTGTTGGTGAGCGTGCCCTCGGCGGTGAGCAGGGTGCCGCGCCGCCAGTCCTCGATCCTCGGGTCCTCGGTACCCTCGACGATCTGCGTGGTCATGTCGGCGGACCAGCGGATGCTCATGTTCGTCCCGGGGGTGCGGTCGCCCAGGAACTCGCCGTCCGCGCTCCACAGGCCCGCCTCGCCCCCGCCTCCGGGCGGCATCGAGGACCACGCCTCCAGACCGGGGACGTCCGGATCGACGTCGCCGACCATGCCCCGGCCGGTGTCGGTGCCCGTGTACCCGCCGAACAGCACCTCGCCGGTGGCGGCGTCGCGCATCGCGAATCCGTACGGCGCGCTCGCGCCGCCCTCGTGCACGGTCCAGACCTCCAGGCCCTCGCGCTCCGGGTCGAGGTCGCCCACGTGCATCGCGTCGCCGTGCCCGAGCTTGGTCGTCTGGCCCTCGATGGCGCTCCCGGGCGGCCCCTCGGCGTGCGAGGAGTACAGCAGCGACCCGTCGTCGTCCAGGGTCGCGGAGCCGTAGACGACCTCCTGTCGGCCGTCGGCGTCCACATCGGCCACGCCGAAGGAGTGGAAGCCCTGTCCCGCGAGCGTGCCCATGTCGGGATCGGAGCCCCGACCGCCGTGCGGGGAGGCGTCGAACGGGTTGTCCATGGGCACGTGCCCGCTGTCCGCGATCCAGCGCGTGCTGATGTCCTCGCCGTCGAAGTCGTAGGCGGCCACGGCCGAGCGCGTGTAGTAGCCCCGGGCGAACACCGCCGACGGGCGGGTGCCGTCCAGGTAGGCCACGCCCGACAGCAGCCGGTCCACCCGGTTGCCCGGCTCGATGCGCGCCATCGCGTAGTCGCCCCACATCAGGCCGTCGTCGCCCCGGCCCGGCTCGTAGCGGACGGTGTCCAGCTCCGCGCCGGTCCCGCCGTCGAACACCGTCAGGTACTCGGGGCCGTCCACGACGAAGCCCTCGAAATCGCGCAGCTCGTTGCGCGCGCTGCGCGAGGGCGCGTACTCGTCGAGGAAGAAGTCCGCGAGGGCCCCGGCGTCCTCCTCGCTCAGGGGGTAGTCATACCTGGGCTCCCCGCCGAAGGCCTCCTCCAGGATGGCGGGCCAGTTCCCGGCCACCACCTCGGGGTGCCCGTGCCAGCCCCGGAACACCTCCACGACGTGCTCGCGGTAGTCCTCGGCGCTCATCCGGTAGTCGTCGCCGTGATCGACCCCGGCCTCGACGTCCTCGTCCGGCAGGGTGATGTGGTCCCCGGCCGCTCCGCCGTTCCCGTCGAAGGTCAGCGTCCGGGTGCCCGGGGCGGTCTTGAGCATGATCTCCGAACGGCCGTCGCCGTCGAGGTCGTAGACGACGAACTGCGTGTAGTGCGCGCCCGACCGGATGTTGACGCCCAGGTCGATGCGGTGCAGCAGCTCGCCGTCCAGGGTGTAGGTGTCCACGTACGTCGGACCGGTGTAGCCCCGCTGCGAGACGTCCTTGGAGTTGGTGGGGTCCCACTTGACGACGAACTCGTACCGCCCGTCGCCGTCCACGTCGCCGACGCTGACGTCGTTGGCGGTGTAGCCGTACTCCTCCCCCGCCGGGGTGGTGCCGCCCTCGGGTTTGCGGAGCGGCAGGTCGTGGTGCCCCTCGGCCCACACGGCGGCCTCGCCCTCGGGGCCGACGCCGGGCCTTCCCCGGGGGACGGGGACCACCCGGTACTCGGAGTCGGCTCTCCCCTCCTCGTCCAGGAAGTTGGTGCTGTCGCGCACCATCCCGACGACCCGGCCATCCCGGTACACCCGGAACTGCGGGCCCCGGAGCCCGGAGCCGGTGTGCCCGTCGACCTCGGAGGCGAGCAGGCGCCAGCTCAGGAAAACGCCTTCCGGAGTGTCGACCGCAATCAGGCCGCGGTCCAGCCGTTCGAGCTGGACGCCGGAACCGGTGTCCGGCTCGGCCAGAGCGGCGGAGCTTCCGGCCATCACCAGGGCACATACGCCCGCGAGCAGCGGACTCGTTCTTCGGACGGAACGCGGGGGGATCCCCATGGGCACGCCTCCTTGAACAGCGGGGGTGACCCACGTTACAAGGCAAGCGCTTTCCAACCAAGGCCCCCACCGAGCGGACCGCCGCTGCGCCGGGGACGTACCCGTGCACGGCCGGGGCCGCACCCGCCTGTGCCAGGCCACGGCCCGCGACCGGGAGCACCGCCCGCGCCGGGAAACCCGGCTCGCAATCCGAACACACCGACCGCAACCCAGACGCACCGCCCGTGCCAGAACGCCCCCGCCCGCGACCGGAGCGCAACGCCCGTGCCGGGACGCCCCCTCGCGACCGGAACGCAACACCCGTGCCAGGACACACCGCCGCGCACCGGCGACACGCACCGGCGGCACGCGAACGGGCGCGGTTGGCACGCCGGACCTCCCCTTCCGCCCTCCGGCGGAGGCGGTGTCCGTCCCCTCGACGCGGACCGCCCCTCACCTCGGGCGGACCCGGCGTGCCGCCGCGGGCCCGACCGGACCCGTGGGCCCGGCCGGGCGCTCCCTCCCGGCGTGGTCGAAGATCCCCCTACGGGACGAGGATCGCGCGGCCTCGGATCCGCCCGGCGTCGAGGTCGTCCAGCGCGTCCTGGAAGCGGTCGAGCGGGTACTTGCTGGTGTGCAGCCGCACGTGTCCCCGCGCCGCCAGCACCATCAGCTCGCACAGGTCGTTGTAGGAGCCGACGAGGTTGCCGACGAAGTTGATCTCCGCCGAGATGACGTCGATCGTCGGCACATCGATGTTCTCGCCGTACCCGACGACGTGGTAGTCCCCGGCACGGCGCAGGAACCGCACCCCGTC
>NZ_QPFC01001393.1:0-1844 GCF_003427465.1 Nocardiopsis sp. TNDT3
CCGCGGGGCCGGTCTTTCGTGGGAGGCTTGTCGTCGGAAGCACAGCCGCGCACCGCGGGCGGCGCGCGGACCGAGCACCCGCGCCGTGCCGCCGGAGCGCCGACCGACGAGGAGCCGCCGGATGTCTGCCAGTACACCTCTCCCGCGCGCTGAGGACACCGGAGAACGCGCCCGCCCGGGCGTTCCCCTGGACCAGCGGGACGAGTGGACCGCGCTGCGCGAGCACCACGGGCGGTGGGGTTCCACCGACCTGCGCGAGCTGTTCGCCGACGATCCCGGCCGGGCCGAACGGTACACGCTCGACGTCGGCGACCTGCACGTGGACTACTCCAAGAACCTCGTCACCGACGAGACCCTGCGCCTGCTCGCCGACCTGGCCGGGGCCACCCGGGTCGCCGACCTGCGCGACGCCATGCTGGGCGGCGAGCACGTCAACCTCACCGAGGACCGCGCCGTCCTGCACACCGCCCTGCGCGCGCCGCGCGGGCAGGTGATCAGCACCGACGGCCGCGACGTCGTCCCCGAGGTCCAGGAGGTCCTGGACCGGATGGCGGAGTTCGCCGACCGGGTCCGCGCCCGGGAGTGGCTCGGCCACACCGGTCAGCCGGTGCGCCGGATCGTCAACATCGGCATCGGCGGCTCCGACCTGGGGCCCGCCATGGCCTACGAGGCGCTGCGCCCCTACACCGACCGCGGACTGGAGTTCCGGTTCGTCTCCAACGTGGACGGCACCGACCTGCACGAGGCGCTGGTGGACGCCGACCCGGCCACGACGCTGTTCGTGGTCGCCTCCAAGACCTTCACCACGGTCGAGACCATCACCAACGCCACCGAGGCCCGCACCTGGCTGCTGGACGGGCTGGGCCTCAAGGGCGACGACGGCGCCATCGCCAGGCACTTCGCCGCCGTCTCCACCAACGGCGAGGAGGTGGCGAAGTTCGGCATCGACACCCGCAACATGTTCGGGTTCTGGGACTGGGTGGGCGGCCGCTACTCCTACGACTCCGCCATCGGCCTGTCCCTGATGGTGGCGGTGGGCCCCGAGCGGTTCCGGGAGATGCTCGCCGGGTTCCACCTGATGGACACCCACTTCGCGACGGCCCCCGTGGAGCGCAACCTGCCCTTCCTGCTGGGCCTGCTCGGCGTGTGGTACGGCAACTTCCACGACGCCCGGACCCACGCGGTGCTGCCCTACAGCCACCACATGTCCAAGTTCCCCGCCTACCTCCAGCAGCTCGACATGGAGTCCAACGGCAAGTCGGTGCAGCGCGACGGGCGCCCCGTCCACTGGCAGACCGGTCCGGTGGTGTGGGGCACCCCGGGCACCAACGGCCAGCACGCCTACTTCCAGCTGCTGCACCAGGGCACCCGGTTCGTGCCCGCCGACCTCCTCGGCTTCGCCAACCCGGCCCCCGACCTGCCCGAGCACCTGGTGCCCCAGCACGACCTGCTCATGGCCAACCTGTTCGCCCAGGGGCAGGCGCTGGCCTTCGGCCGCACCGCGGAGGAGGTCGCCGCCGAGGGCGTGTCCGCCGACCTGGTCCCGCACCGGACCTTCGAGGGCAACCGGCCCACGACGACCATCCTCGCCGACCGGCTCAGCCCGTCGGTGCTCGGGCAGCTGGTCGCCCTCTACGAGCACAAGGTGTTCGTCCAGGGCGCGGTGTGGAACATCAACTCCTTCGACCAGTGGGGTGTGCAGCTGGGCAAGGTGCTGGCCAAGCGGGTCGAGCCCGCCCTCACCGAGGGTGCCGACGTGCCCGGTCTGGACGCCTCCACCACCTCCCTGGTGCGGCGCTACCGTTCCATGCGCGGCAGGGACTGACCACGGCGGGGGGGGGGGG
>NZ_QPFC01000180.1:0-6698 GCF_003427465.1 Nocardiopsis sp. TNDT3
CCGCGCGCAACGCCGACGTGGACCTCACCCCGCTGGGCGTGCGCCAGGCCCGCGCCGTGGGCTCGGACTGGCTGGCGTCCCTGCCCGGCGACCGGCGGCCCGGCGTCGTGTTCTCCTCCACCTACCTGCGCGCCCGCCGCACCGCCGCACTGGCGCTGGAGGCGGCCGGGCTGGTCCTGCCCGTGCACCTGGACGAGCGGCTGCGCGACCACGACGGCGGCCCCTTCACGTTCATGACCCCGGCCATGGTCGAGGAGTACGACCCCGAGGAGGCGCCCCGGCGCCTGGCCGACCGGATGCACCACCGGCCCGAGCGCGGCGAGTCCCTGGCCGACGTCCTGCTGCGGCTGCGCTCGTTCCTGCGGGACCTGTGCGCGGAGTACCCGGGCGAGCGGGTGCTGCTGTTCGCCCACGAGCCCGTCGTGGTCCTGCTCCGGGGCATCCTGGAGGACCTGGAGGAGGACGAGGTGTGGCGGACGAGCCGACGGGAGCCCGCGGCGGCGGCCTCGGTCAGCCGCTGGACGGCCGACGCCGGGGGAGACCTGCGGCCCGACGGCTACGGAGCCGTGGGGCACCTGTCGGGGGTGTCGGCGGGGGAGTGACGGGGATTCCGACATAACCTCGCATTCTCTGCTTTTCGCCCGGCATTCGGGTCTGGCCGCAACCCCGGCGCAGGGAAATTCCGGCGACCTCGCGGAAAAGCGACAGCTTCGCGTAATGGTTCGATTACCATCCGTGCTGTCTGGAATCCGCACGTCCCTGGAGGCTGTCGTGAATCGCATCGTCCCGGCCCTGGCCGCCGCTCCCGTCCTCGCCCTGGCGCTCGCCGCGCCCGCGCACGCCGCCGAGGCGGCGCAGACCGGTGAGAGCGGCTACATCCTGCGCGTCCACGGCCTCACCACCGGCGAGACGCGTGAGGTCACCCTGGTGTGCTCCCCCGTCGCCGCGGGCACGCACCCCAGAGCCGCCGAGGCCTGCGAGGCCATCGCCGAAGCCGGTTCGCTGGCGGCGGTCGAGGGTCAGGAGCGGCCCTGCACGTTCATCTACGACCCGGTGGTCGCCGTGGCCTACGGCACCGAGGACTACCGCGAGGAGTTCTCCAACGAGTGCGTACTCCTGAGCGAGAAGGGTGTGGTCTTCGACTTCTGACGCGCCGGTTCGCAGGGGATCCGCGCTCAGTCCCCGTCACGGGGGGCGCGGGCCCGCCGCGACCGCCGGGCCACCCGGCTCAGGGCCTCGCTCAGCTCCTCCACCTCGTGGACGCGGATGCCCGGCACCGGGTCGCCGAAGTGCTTGGGCACGACCGCCTCGGTGAAACCGAGCCGCTGCGCCTCCGCCACCCGGCGCCGCACGCCGCTCACGGTGCGCACGTCGCCCGCCAGGCCCACCTCGCCGATCGCGATGAAGCCGACGGGCAGCGCGACGTCGTTGTTGGAGCTGGCCGCCGCCATGGCCAGCGCCAGGTCCACGGCGGGCTCGGTCAGCTTCACACCGCCCACGGTGGAGGCGTACACGTCCATGTTGGCCAGCTTCATGCCCGTGCGCTTCTCCAGCACCGCCAGGATCATGTTCACCCGCGAGGTGTCCAGGCCCGAGGTGGCCCGGCGCGGCGCGGGCAGCGGGGTCGGCGCGACCAGGGCCTGGACCTCGGTGATGAGCGGCCGCCGCCCCTCCAGGGTGACGGTGACGCACGTGCCCGGCACCGGGTCGGTGCGCTCGGTGAGGAACAGCCCGCTCGGGTCGGGCAGGCCGACGATGCCGGACTCGGTCAGCTCGAAGCAGCCGATCTCGTCGGTGGGCCCGTAGCGGTTCTTGACCGCGCGCAGCAGCCGCAGCTGGGAGTGGCGCTCGCCCTCGAAGTGCAGCACCACGTCCACCAGGTGCTCCAGCATCCGCGGACCGGCGATGGACCCGTCCTTGGTGACGTGTCCGACGAGCACGGTGGCGATCCCCCGCTCCTTGGCGATCTGGATCAGCGCGCCGGTCACCTGGCGGATCTGGGTGACGCCGCCCGGGACGCCGCTGGCGTCGGGGGAGACCATGGTCTGCACCGAGTCCACGATGAGCAGCCGGGGGCCGACCGCGTCCACGTGGCTGGCCAGGGCGGCGATGGAGGTCTCGGCGGCCAGGTAGAGCTTGTCGGAGAGCGCGCCGAGCCGCTCGGCGCGCAGCCGCACCTGCCCGGCCGACTCCTCCCCGGTCACGTACAGCACGGGGCCCTCGGCCGCGCGCATCGCGGCGACCTCCAGCAGGAGGGTGGACTTGCCCACGCCGGGCTCACCGGCGAGCAGCACCACGCCGCCCGGGACCGCGCCGCCGCCCAGGACCCGGTCGAGCTCGTCGACGCCGGTGGGGACGGCCTCGGCGCTCTCCACGCTGATCTCGGTGATGGGCCGGGCCCGGGAGGTGACGGGCGCGGGCGCGACGGCGGAGGGCGCGGGGGCGCCCGCCTCCTCGACCGTGCCCCAGGCCTGGCACTCGCCGCAGCGGCCCACCCACTTGAGGGTGCTCCATCCGCACTCCGCGCACCGGAACGTGGTCTTCGCTGCCTTCGCCATGGTGGCCACGCTAGCGGCTTCCTGGGACAACTCCGCCGAGAGGAGTAAAGGGACCTTTCGGAGACACATGAAAGTTACCTACGAGTTAGGCGCCTTATCCCGTAGGTCGTGTTAAAGAATTCCTAGGGTCCGACAGCTCCAACGCCCCCGCTCCATGGAGAGGAAACCCGCGTGCCCCGTACATCCGCCACCGCCGCGCCCCGATCCCCGCGCCGTGCCCTGGTTCCCGTGGCCGTCGCCGCGCTGAGCGCGTCCCTGGTCGCCGCGCCCGCCGCCGCCGAGACCGCGCAGGCGCCCGCCTTCGACAGTTACGTCTCCCTCGGCGACTCCTTCGTCGCCGGACCGCTCATCCGGGAGGAGAGGGTCAGCAGCAGCATGCCGCTGCTGGGCTGCCTGCGCACGTCCAACAACTACCCCACGATGCTCGCCGAGCGGATGGGCGTCACCGACTTCACGGACGCCAGCTGCTCGGGCGCGGTCGTCAACGACCTCTACGAGCCGCAGTTCGACGACACGCCGCCCCAGCTCGACGCCCTGACGCCGGAGACCGACCTGGTCACGGTCGGGATCGCGGGCAACGACTTCGGCTTCTCCGAGGTGCTCCTGGAGTGCGCCAAGCAGAGTCTGAGCAACCCGCTGGGCGACCCGTGCGCCGAGCACTACGGCGACGAACTCGACCAGCGCATCGAGGACCTGCGGCCGGAGGTCGCGGGGGTCTACGCCGACATCGCCGAGCGCAGCCCCGACGCCACGGTCCTGGCCGTGGGCTACCTCCAGATCCTGCCCGAGAGCAGGGGCTGCTGGCCGAGCACGCCCATCGCGTGGGGCGACGTGCCCTTCCTGGACCGGGCGCAGACCGCGCTGAACGCGATGATCGCCGAGGAGGCCGAGGCCCAGGGCGCGGTCTACGTGGACGTCTTCGAGCGCGGCCACGACGTCTGCCAGTCCTCCGACACCCGCTGGGTGGAGGGCCTGATCCCCGAGAACGGGGCCCCGGTGCACCCGAACTACCTCGGTATGCAGGCCACGGCCGACTTCGTGGGAGCCGAGCTGGGGGTCCCCGCGCCCGTGGACGACGCCGCGTAACCCGGGGTGACCGGCCGCCGCGGAGGGGAGTCCGTTCAGTGGTGACCTGAGTGCTTTCGTCCCCCGAAGGTCAAGGACTCTTTACCGTCTTTGGCGGCCGATCGTGCTACGGAGAGTGACATATCGCGTGGTCTGTGTGACGAATGGTGAGGGCGTCGCGACGGGGAGATCCGCGTCACAGTGACGTGGGCGCCGCGACGCTCCGAGCGAGAGCGGGAGAACCACCGTCATGCGAATACCGCGACACCACGAGCAAACGCAGGCCTGCCGTCCCACGGATCCGGGGCGGCAGGCCTCGCCCGTTCCTCCGCGCCGCGGCGGGCGCGCGCTCGCCGTCGCCGCGCTCACCGCGGCCGCCCTGGCCGCCGGTACGGCGCCCGCGCTCGCCCAGCCGGTCCAGCATCCGCAGCCGGTGCGACCGGCGCAGCAGGCCGCGCCCACCGCGCAGGACTCAGCCGGACCCCGGCGCGTCCACATGTCGCTGTCCAGGTCGACGGTGGAGGACGCCATCGACGCCGCCGAGTCCAAGAAGGGCACCCCCTACCGCTGGGGAGGCACCGGCCCCAACGGCTTCGACTGCTCGGGACTCGTCCAGTGGGCCTACAAGCAGGCCGGGGTTGACCTGCCCCGCATCGCCCACGACCAGGTCGGCGCCGGGACCCGGGTCTCCTACTCCAACGCCCGCAGGGGCGACATCCTGTACTGGGCCGACAGCGGCGGATACGCCTACCACGTCGCCATCTACCTCGGTGGCGGGCGCATGATCGACGCGCCGAACTCGGGGGACCACGTCCGCGAGCGGGACGTCCACAAGCACGGTCTCGCAGGCGCCGTACGGCTGTGAGACGGGCGGGCCTCGCGCGGCGCGCTGACGGCCCCCACACACGCCGGGGAGTGAACCCGGCCGGGCCCGACCGCCCCGACGACGTGGCGGTCGGCAACCACGAACCAGGGCTCCGCGGGTGCACCCGCGGGCCCTCCCACCACCGCCGCGCGACCGCGACCCGCACCCTCCGTGGGGGAGGGCGTGGGGAGAACGGCACGCCGCGTTCACGCGGGCGGTACGCACACGAGGGGTGTTAGCGCATACTCTGGTTGGCGTGAGCCCTATCCAGGTCCCAGACGCGCCCGTCGTCCTGTCGTCGGCGTCGGTCTACCCGGAGAAGACCCCGGCCGCCTTCGAGATCGCCGCGAAGCTGGGGTACGACGGCGTGGAGGTGCTCGTCTCCTCCGATCCGGCAAGCCAGGACATCGACCTCCTACGGCGCCTCTCGGACTACCACCAGATCCCCGTCACCGCGGTCCACTCACCCTGCCTGGTCCTGACCCAGCGGGTGTGGGGCAGGGAGCCCTGGGGCAAACTCGTCCGCTCCAAGGAGATGGCCGAGGCCCTGGGCGCCAAGACGATCGTGGTGCACCCCGCCTTCCGATGGCAGCGCGACTACGCCCGCGAGTTCGAGACCGGTATCTCCCGCATGCAGGACGAGACCGACGTCGTCTTCGCCGTGGAGAACATGTACCCGGTGCGCGTGCGCGACCGCGAGGTCGTCCCCTACGCGCCGAGCTGGAACCCGCTCGACCGCGACTACCCCGACGTCACGCTCGACCTGTCGCACACCGCCATGTCCGGCTCCGACGCCATGGACATGGCCAAGCGCCTGGGCGACCGCCTCTCCCACATCCACGTGGCCGACGGCATCGGCGGCCAGAACCTCGACGAGCACCTCATCCCCGGGCGCGGACGCCAGCCGGTGGGCGAGCTGCTGGAGTACCTGGCCGGGAACGGCTTCGAGGGCCAGCTGGTCCTTGAGGTCAGCACCCGCAAGGCCCCCGACCGCCAGGCGCGCATGCGCGAGCTGGCCGAGGCCCTGGCCTTCACCCGGCTGCACTTCGCCCGCACCGCGGGCCCCGGCGACCGGCCGCGCGACCGCCGCGAGCGCATCGCGCTGCTGCGCCGCGCCCCCTCGGCGCCGCCCCGCCGCTTCGCGGTCGACGAGGGCGGCACCGTGGACGACAAGGGCACCGTCGACCCCGAGTGAGGGCCGGGTGTCCACGGAGTGGGATCCGGTGTCCACGCGGGGTCACCGGTGCCGTTAGCGTGGGGGCATCCGCAGGAAGGACCTTCATGATCGCCATCATCGGTGCCGGGAAGATGGGCGAGGCTCTGCTCGCCGGAATGCTGGCCACGGGCCACGCGCCGGAGGACGTCCTCGTCACCGAGCCGCGCGAGGAGCACGCCGGGGAGCTGCGCGCCCGCTACGGGATCGAGGTGGTCCCGGCCGCGGACGCCGCCAAGCGCGCCGACACCCTCCTGCTCGCGCTCAAGCCCCAGGACATGGTGGCGCTGCTGGACGACCTGGCGCCGCGCCTGTCCTCCTCCTGCCTCGTGATCTCCGTCGCGGCCGGGATCACCACCGCCGTGCTGGAGGAGCACCTGCCCTCCGGGACCCCCGTCGTCCGGGCGATGCCCAACACGCCCGCCCTGATGGGGCAGGGGATGACCGCGATCGCGGGCGGCGCCCACACCGGTGAGGCCCACCTGGACCGCGCCGAGGCGCTGCTGGGCACGGTCGGCGATGTCATCCGCGTGGGCGAGCAGCACATGGACACCGTCACCGCCATCTCCGGCAGCGGCCCCGCCTACTTCTACTTCATCGCCGAGACGATGATCGAGGCCGGTGTGGCGATGGGGATGCCGCGCGCCACCGCGCAGAAGCTGGTCGGCCAGACCATCACCGGCGCCGCCGCGATGCTCAACGGCTCGGGCGAGCACCCGGTCGTGCTGCGCGAGGCCGTCACCTCGCCGGGCGGCACCACCGCCGCCGCGCTGCGCGAGCTGGAGCGGCACGGCGTGCGCACGGCCTTCACCGACGCCATCGAGGCGGCCAGGGACCGCAGCAACGCGCTCTCCGGAAGCTGACGAGGCCCTGGGGCCGGGTGAAGCGTGCCGTCGGGGTCGTTCCGCCCGGAGGCGGGACGGAGCGCGGGCTGGCGCCGCGCCTCCTCGGGGGTCGTGGAGCGGACCGGTGACGGCGGCCCGGCACCCGCGGGTGC